>JAGLDW010001170.1 GCA_023145395.1 Lentisphaeria bacterium
GGGTGGCTTCAAGCAGCGCGCGGTAGATCTTGCTGTTGTCCACGCGGATCTGCTGCAGCCCTTTGGCGGCGATGGCGATCACGTGGAAGGGGAGCCGCTGCCCCTCGCCTCCGACGCTGAGGAATCCGACCGAGCCGTTGGCCCAGCGGCAGCGGATGTGCTTTTGACCTGACATTCCGAGGTAGGTCACGGAGCGCAGGCCGGTCCCCATCAGGCCGCAGAGCAATGAGTAGGCGTGGATGCCGTAGTTGTATTCATCCGTTCCGCAGCCGGCGAAGGCGGTGTGCACTTCCCCGCGCTCCTCGACGGGGCGCGCTAGGTATTCTGCGACCTCGAAGACGAAGCGAAGGCTCGATCCACCAGTGATCTTGGCGCCCGTCTTCTCCCAGTCGAGAAGCTGGCGGATGTCCGCGAGATTTCCGGCGACGGGCTTGTCGATCAGCACGGGCAGTCCAGCTTCGATGAATGGGCGGGCCTGCTCGACGTGCTTGTCCCAGTTCGTGGTGTGCACAATCACGGCATCCACGAGCCCGACCATGTCTTCCAGTTTGCCGACGGCATGGGGAATCTGCTTTTCGGCTGCGAACTCCGCGGCAAATCCGTCGGGGCGAGTTTCGCCGCTGTCCCAGCAAGCAGTCACCTCGACGTCAACCATACCCTCCTCCGCTAGTGTGCGGATGATGGGGATCCACGAATTGGGATGGGAGGTGCAGAGACCAACGAGACCGAGTCGAGTCGCCATGGTGCGTTCTCCATTTTGGGTGCCGGAAGGGTCGGAATATTTGATGAATATACACGGACCATTCGATGACACCGCTGTTGCAGGCGCAAAAAAGAGACAAGTCGACCAGTCTAGCCCTACTTGTGCATCCGTGCGCGACCATAGTATATTCTCATTACTTGCTCATGCCGACCGTGTGGCCTTCGATTGTGTGGGAGAAGGATGAGGGATTTGCTTCCAGGATCTGGAGGATGGTTTCGGAAAAACCTTCCTGTGAGCGCTCGTTCGCATGGGGTTGCGCTGGCGTTTTTTGTCGCCTTGGCTGGACTGGGCGCTCTGCCTGCCGTGCCTTTTCTGATCCGTGCTCTTGTCGCCCCCGCTCCCCCATCGTGCCCCATCGAAACTCCAGATACTCCTCCGCTCCCCCCGCCATGGCTTGGGAGTGGCAAGAAGCTCTCTGTTTCCCAGGAGTTTGGCACGTTTCCCCCTCTGAATTTGGCGCGGCCGGATATTCAAGAAGAGGCGTGTCGTTTCCTGATGGCATCCGGACGCGAGGGCGAAGCTCGGGATCTTCTGACGCATGAGTCTTTTGGCGGGGATGTGCGGCATACAATCGTAGCCGAAATCAACACAGAATTGATCCGGGTCTGGAATCGTGCGCTGACTGTGGAGCTGCGAAGGTGCCGTGAGGTCCTGACAAATAGGAATGATATTTCACCGGAGGTGTTGGCACCCTTGGATCGGGCTTTGGGCAATCTGCGTGAGAACCAGGCTGTTCCATGCGTGCTTCCCGCGGCGATGCCCTCCTCTCATGCACTTGCTATTGTTCTGAACGCTCATCTGTCCGCTCGCTCACAGCTACCTCACGCGAGAGTCCGGCTTCGCGATTTGGGACAGACTACTCTGGGGAGACATGTGGGCGCGGTCGCTCTCCACCGGGAGATCGGCGGCTTGCTTCCGCTTTCCTATGTGGAGACGGAGACTCGGCTGCCAGGCTTGATCATGGATTTCCTGATCATGCCCTCCCTGGGTGTCCGCTTCAGGTCCTGCTGTCAAGCGTGGGTGCGTGCCGGGGCTTGGGAGCGCAGATGGCTGGAAAGGTCCTTGGAACTGGATGGCAAGTCATTGGAACGAGGAGTCAGGCGTGGTGGTGGCATTCGGCACGAGCATGCGTGTCTGCGTCGCATGAACCCCGCTTTGACGGCTTTCTGGTTGCATCTTGCAGAGCAAGCTCTCCTAACATCTCCGGAGATGGCTGTGTTTCTTGACGAGCAGGGCTTGGGGACGGTGCTTCGCCACAGGAGTGCGGGACGACTGTCCAGAGCGCAATTGGAGACACTGGTTCTTGGCCATCCTCTTTGGCTGGAGGCACTGGCGTCATTTCAGTATGAGACCGCTCTGGGCATTGTGCCCGCCGTGCTGGCGACCATCGGACTGCCGGAGCTTCGCGGGGACTTGGAACCAGTTCTCGTTGCGCGCCTGGAACAGGAACGCGCGTTGGTGAGTGCTGTGGAGTTCCCATGGTTGGCAGTGGCGAAGACGTTGGATGCGAGCAATGTGCCAGATCTCTGGGAGGGGCGCACACACCTGACCAAGAAGGAACGGACGATGCTCGGGGTCCGCAACCTGAAGCTCGAGCTTATGGGCCCCGCCCAGATCTGTAGAGCTATGGTTGGGGTGGCGAGCCGGCGAGATATGGCGGCGCGGAGGCAGATGTTGTTGGGCGCCGCACGCATATTCGGCGAGAATCGAGGCGTCAGGCCCCCCATGCCTCAACTGTGAAGACATGGGTTCCCTTTAGCACCAGAGATAAGGTGCCAGGGATGGACTTCCTCTCCTCTCCAGTGCCAGGACAGAACATGGTGCCAGGGGTCAAGACGTAGTTGCTGGGGGACGCACCCCTTGCTCGGTGTGGACATGGTGCCAGGGGTCAAGA
>JAGLDW010001171.1 GCA_023145395.1 Lentisphaeria bacterium
GTCAAGACGTGGACATGGTGCCAGGAGTCAAGACGTGGACATGGACATGGTGCCAGGGGTCAAGACGTGGACATGGTGCCAGGAGTCAAGACGTGGACATGGTGCCAGGGGTCAAGACGTGGTGCCGGGGACGTATCCCTTGCGAATGATTCTTGTGGACTTGCGTAGTATGCCTCGACGTGCGAGAATTCCCGAGTCGCATATGTTCCGGGTATGAGGCCGCATAAACTTGGAGGACATCTTGATGGACAGTATTCCATACGGCATCTCGGTTACGGTGACTGATCACGAGGGGCGTTCCCACACGCTGGATCTCGCCGAGGGCACGCATACCATTGGACGGGCACCGGATTGCGATGTGTGCGTGCCAGATCATTTCAAGACGGTGTCTCGCCGACATGCAGTGTTCGAAGTAAGTCCGAATGGCGTGGCAGTCGAAGATTTGGGTTCTGGCGCCGGAATTTCCGTGAATGGTGCGATTGTGCACCGGCAGAAACTAGAGAACGGAGATGTGGTTCGTCTTGGTGGGGAGCTTGGCCTACGCGTGCATCTGCCAGAGAGCGAGGTCGTGTCAGATCCGCACGCCGTTTTTGGCGAGGACGTTGCGGCGCAGGATGTGGCGGCCGACTTGCAGGAGATCTCGGACACGACCCAGGAGGCTTTCGTTGAAATTGGCAAGCGCATTGTTGGACAGAGCGAGGTTGTGGCCTGTGTGTGGGCGGCGCTTCTCAGTCGTGGACACTGTCTGCTGATCGGTGTTCCGGGCTTGGCGAAGACTCTTTTGGTCAGCACGATTGGGGAGGTGCTGCAACTGGACTTTAACCGGGTGCAGTTCACGCCAGACCTGATGCCGTCGGATATCATCGGCAGCCAGGTTCTCAATCAACGTTCGGATGGGCAGGTGGAGTTCGAGTTCGAACAGGGGCCGGTGTTCACCCAGTTGCTCTTGGCCGACGAGATCAACCGGACGCCTCCCAAGACGCAGGCTGCGTTGCTCCAGGCGATGCAGGAGCGGGAGGTGACGGTCTCCCGGAACACCTACAAGCTCGGACCGCCGTTCTGCGTGATTGCAACACAGAATCCTATTGAGCAGGAAGGGACCTATCCGTTGCCGGAAGCGCAGCAGGACCGCTTCATGTTCTCCATCATCCTCGACTATCCGGATCGGGACGAGGAGATCGAGGTGTTGAATCGGTTGGCCGGCAATGAGCGAGAACCGGTCAACAACATCGTCACATACGAGACGATACTACGGTTCCAGCAAACTGTGGACGGTGTGGCCATCCCCGCCGAGTTGATTGCTCGCATCGCGGATCTGGTGCGGGCGACGAGGCCTGGCGATGATAAGGCGAACGAGGTGATTCGCGATGTGGTCGACTGGGGGGCGGGGCCGCGTGCAGGGCAGGCACTGATCGCTGGAGCCAAGGCCTTTGCAGCCATGTCGGGCCGTCCTGCGATCATCTGGCATGATGTTCTGCGTATCGTCAAACCCGTTCTCCGGCATCGGATTAGCTGCAACTATCGAGCGCGTTCGAAGGGAATGACACCGGATGATGTGATCGACTTGGTCCTGAAACAGTTTGAACTCTGACGGCAAATGGTGAAACGTTTTTTTCATTTTCTTGTGGTTTTCCTGGCTCTGTTTGTCCCGGTGTCGCGTTCGGCACCCACGGACGTGCAGGTGCGACGTACGATTCAGCGACTAACAGACATCCTCATTCGGAAACAGAGCGAGAGCGGTACCTGGAGCTATTCCGGCTACAAGACGGGCTGCACCTCGCTAGTACTGCTGGCATTGCAGCAGGCCGGCCTGGAGCCGCGTCACGATGCCTGTCAACGCGCGGTGGCTGCCATCTGTGCGGGCAGGGAGGAAAAAGTCTACAGCGAAGCGTTGGTGCTCTGCGCGCTGGAGCCGCTGTCCGAGGATGCTCGTGTCCGCCAGCGGATGCGCAAGGCACTGGATTTTCTGGTTGAGGCCCAGGCGGCATGTGGTGGCTGGACCTATGGTCGGGCTCGCAGTCTGACATTGTATGACCTGTCCAACACACAGTTTGCGATTCTGGGGCTCGGAGCGGCTGAACGCGCAGGGCTGGCAATTCCGAAGGACACGCGCAAGCGCGCGGTGAAGTTACTCCGGAACTCGCAGCAGGGCGATGGAGGATGGGCATACAGCCCGGGGAGACCCGCCTCGATGAGTATGACCTGCGCCGGGGTGGCAAGCCTCTGCATTCTAGGGGTGGCACCCGAGAAGACGACGGAGGAATGCGGCAAGTACAAGTACTCGAAGTCGATCCGGCGCGGTCTGAAATGGATTCGCTCCCGCTTGAATCAGCCTGGTGGTGGCGTGTCGTCCCAGGTTAGGCATAATCCCCTTTATACTTGGTATGCTCTTGAACGGGTCGCGATTTTCCTGGATATGAAGACTTTTGGAAATTTTGATTGGTACCGGGAGGGGGTTCCCATCATGTTGCAGCAAACCTCTCGCAAGCTCTGGCCTGAGAGCAGCACTTCCGACTGCGCATTCGCACTGCTGTTCCTCGCCAAGGCTGCGACTCCTCTGGCGATCGCCAAATGGCATTGGCGGGGGGACTGGAACAATGACCATGACGATGTGCGTACCTGGGTCGCCTTGGGGGGGCAGGCACTGGGCCGCAAGCTGGATTGGGTGCCCTCGCGCCTGCTGCGCCCCGACGAGCCTGCCGCCAAAGCGAGCATGATCTTCGTGAACGGACACAAACGATTTGTGCTGCGGCGGGAGGAGGCGGCTTTTCTGCGGCGATTCCTGTCGGAGGGTGGCACCGTAGTCGCTGAACCGTGCTGCGGGAGCCGTGAGTTTGGGGCCAGTTTCATGCAGGAGATGTCGTCCAAGCTATTTCCTGGCTTTCCTGGTCGGTTCACGTTGTTGGAGGCTGATCATGATATCTACGGCGTGATCCACGAACTCGACGCACGTTCCTTGCCGATCCGGCAGTTGCGCGGCGAGGGATGTCGGCGGAAACGCGTGTTTCTGCTTGCGCGGGACATTTCATGTGCGCTGAACGGGGAAAGGAAGCCGAAAGGGCTGGAGATGCCGGAGGCGGGTCGGTTCGCGGTCAACCTCCTGGCTTTTTCCATGGGGGGGAAGCGGCCTGCCGGGAAATTGGACAGGGTTCGCCTCGAGAGATCCGAAAATACGGTGGCGGGGTTGACGGCGGACCAGATCTCTCTTCGGCGTGACACGGTGGCTGCGGGTTTGGCTATGCCTTTCGGGAGGTTGCGCCACCGTGGGGACTGGGGAGCGGACCCGCGCCTGTTCGATACTCTTGTCGAATGGCTCAAGCAAGTGCCTGCATGTCCGGTGTTCGATGGGGAAGTGTATGTCTCGCCTCTCTCGGAGGGCGTGCTCGCCGTACCCATTCTGTTTGTGACCGGGCACGATGTCATGCGCCTGACTGCGGCTGAGATGGTCAGTCTGCGCGGCTACCTGCAGAACGGGGGATTTCTGCTGGCGGACGCCTGCTGCGCGAGCAAGGAGTTCGATCTTGATTTTCGCGAGTTTGTGCGTAGGACGCTGCCCAATGATCGGCTTGAGCCCATTCCTGCGGATGATCCGCTCTACATGACTCCGTTTCGTCTGTCGATGGGGACGGCGGAAGGAACGAAGGCCTATGTGCATCGGCATGGACGCTCCTGGGCACCCCTGATGGGAGTGCGCCGGGAGGGCCGCTGGGTGCTGGTCTACTCCCCCGTGGATTTCTCCTGCGCGTTGGAGGGGGACTTGGATGAGAGCGTCATGGGCTACAAGAAAGAGAGCGCGCTGAAATTGCTGGCGAACATTCTCGGCGATGCCATGCGCCTGGAACGGTTGACACGAGACGGTGACGG
>JAGLDW010001172.1 GCA_023145395.1 Lentisphaeria bacterium
AACCGCCCCATTTTTCTCGTGGCCTACCCGATCCCTTAACCAAAGGCAATCATGAAGAAGTGTGCAATTGTCACCGGTGCTGCAAGCGGCATCGGGAGGTCCGTGGCGGAAACACTGGCCCGAGACGGCGTTCGGGTCGTCGTCGCCGACCGGGATGAAGAGAAGGGCTTGGCGGTCGCTCGGGAGATCTCGGGGCATTTTGTCAATGTCGATCTGTCCAAACGCGAAGCGTGTCATCACCTGGTGGATGCCGCAATGCGGGAATTCGGAAGAATCGACATTCTTGTGAACAATGCCGGCTTTCAGCATGTCTCTCCACTTGAGGATTTTCCGGAGGACAAATGGGATCAGATGTTGAGTGTGATGCTCACTGCGCCCTTCCTGCTGACCAAGTATGCGTGGCCCCATATGAAGAGTCAGGGATGGGGGCGAGTGGTCAATATCTCCTCCATACATGGGAAGGTCGCTTCGCCAAACAAGATTGGCTACACCTCCGCCAAGCACGGTCTGATCGGCCTGACCCGTGCTGCCGCACTGGAGGGCGGCGCCCATGGGATCACCGTGAACGCCCTCTGCCCAGCCTATGTTCGGACGCCCTTGGTCGAGGGCCAGATCGCGGACCAGGCACGAGCACACAAGATTCCAGAAGACGAAGTGGTGGAGAAAATTCTGCTCAAATCGGCCGCCATCAAGAAGATCATCGAGCCGGAGGAGATCGCCAATCTTGTCCTGTTTCTCTGCTCGGATGGTGGTGCGTCCGTCACGGGTGCTTCCTGGACCATTGATTGCGGATGGACAGCGCAGTAACAGGCAGTTTCACCACGAAGACACGAAGCCCACGAAGAGGGGAATGGAGGGCCGATGTCCACAGCGGCCGCGCAATGCGAACTCTGCAAATCCACTGTCCCCCTGGAGGGTGAACGGCCCGTGAGCCGCGCCCTGCGTTTTCACGGCAGTTGGACTTCGGAAAACCACTCCACCAGCGGCTTTTCGAATCGTTCCCAGGCGTACAGTCCTTCGACGTGACTCAGCGTGTTGACCAGCCGCGAGGTGCCGCCGTTGAAGGGGTACACGCCCATCGCCCCCTCGCGATGCAGCTCCAGGAAGCGTCGACGGAATCGGTTGTCCGTCATTCTCTCGCTTTCGTAGACAATTTCTCCGCGTTCGGACGCTGGCGTCGGGTCGTGTCCGCGGATGGTGCACTCCAGCATGGGGAATAGCTTGCACTGCGTTCCGCGCGTCATTTCGGCGAATGGTTTTACGGAGAAGTAGGTGCCGCCGAGCCCGTGCACACCGGGCGAGATCAGGTCGACCAGCCCCTCCTTGACCCAGCGTTCCACATCCAGACCCTGCTCCAGGTAGTTTTGAAACTCCATGGTTGCGGACAGTGCAATGCGTTTTCCCGTCTGCGCGCCCACCTCGTCGAGCGTCTTGCGGATCTGTCGCACGAACTCGGTCATGATGTCGGCACGCAGGCGATGCCACCGTTCGTCGTCGGCAACGGCATCGGGCTCGACGCCGAACTGCTTCCGGAATGCCGCCACCAGCGGTGGGTCGTAGCCGAAGAATGGGGGGTGCCGCAGAAAGTTCATGTGGATGCCATCGACCCCGTATCCCGCCGCCTCCCGGATGATGGCGAGGCGGAACTCCCGGACTGCGGGGTACGCATAGCTGAGGTGGTACTGGGGCTTTCCCTCCTTGTTGACGATCCGCAAATCCAGGTTTTCCCAGTAGAACTTTCCGTTGAACGCCTTTGCGGGCTCGCCTCCGTAGTTGGCATTCATGCGCAGGGTTGCGTTGATGCGGATTCCGCGCTCGTGGGCACGGTCGACGATGACCCGCAGCGGATCCTCCCCCGCATCGATCAGTTTCTGCAGCCTTTCCGCCGCCAGCCGGTCGCCTTGGCGCCAGAACTTTTCAACGTGACTGCCAAACAGCGTGCCGATTTGAGTGTTGTAGGTGAAGGTGCTGCCGCCGATGCACCAGTCGAAGGAATAGATGCGGGATTCGGCGAAGCGGTCGATGACACGAAGCAGTTTTTCCTTTGTGGCATACCCGCCCGAGTAGAAGCCGCTGAATCCGTCGCTGTGGATGATCACGCGCCGGGCGCCCAACGGCTGGCCGGCTGCCTTCGCCACGTCGATCTCGTCGGCCGAAAGGCCTAGCAGGCGGATGAACGCGAGTCGTGCGGGCGCTCCTTTTACGGGGGTGATCTCCAGGACCGAATTGCCGAGATTCTGGTAACCGACCCAGGCTTGTCCCAGAACAGTTCCCGGTCTCTTCTGGCCCCAGATCTCGAGCCGACAGTGCCGAGGGGCGCCACCGGGAAGGAGCTTCGCCATCACGCGGCTATCCCCTCCCACCAACCCGATCGCGACGGCATGCCATCCCGACGCGGGTAGCGGAATCCGCAAGGTCGGCGCCCGGCCTCGACTGACCAGCAGGTTGATGTCGGAAGAGTGCCCGGGGTGGACGGCGGTCACGCGACTCCAGGCATTGTCGGCATTGGAATCATTCTTCGTCGCGAAGCGTCCAAGATCTTGCAGAATCACAGCCTGTCCCGGACGGGAGGGGATTGGAGCACCGTCGTGGGCAGTTTGCCGTGTGATCACCGAGGAGCAGACAAAGGTGTCCGCAACGGTCCTGGCCAGAATGTGTCCCTTGGCATTGACCACCGCTGCACACACGGATTTGGGGCCGAGTGGGACACTGGCCAGCGCCAATGTGGTATCGATGGTCCGGTCCCGCCCTCCGTCCTGTGAGATCGGGATCTGGAGCACCTCTGTGGATGGAATCTCACCACGCTTTCCCATCAAAATGCGTAGCGCGAGACCGTTCACTCCGGCCTTGGGCAGGCGCAGACGGATCCGCGTTGGGAGTGTGTTTGCCGCATAGCGATCGACTGCCAGGCTGAGGATGTCCACCACACGATCCGGATCCTGAAACACGCGCACCATGCGGCGGAGGTCGTGATTCCCCAGGTCCCACTTGTCGTCAGGCAGGTTCGCGTGCAGCTTGATGTACCGGGCTCGGATGTTCAGGCCATCCAGTTCAATGGCGTCGAACGCGCCCTCCGGCTTCGCGCTGCGAATGCGGGTCTCGAAGTCTCCGGTGTACGGCGCGTACGCCCGGTTGTCGTTGCTGGTGTAGATCAGCAAACCGTGCTCCCGCACCGTGGGGGAGTCTCCCCCGTTGTCGCTGTAGTCGTCGATCAAAACGATCCGGTGAACCGTCGGCGCAGGGTCTCCCAAATCCACCACAAGACTGCGATTCCGACACGGAAACCCGGCCGACCCCGGATACGCGAACCGTAGGCATCCCGAGGTCTCCGCTGGTTCACTCGTGTCACCGGGTCCGATATAGCCTGCCCCGGGGTGCTTGATCTCACGGTATTGCTGGGCGAATGCGAATCCTGAAAACGTTGTGGCAAGCGTGGTTGCCACAAGGATGCCGAGTCGGCGGATTGAACGAGTTCTTGGGATCATGGGTGCGCTCCTTTGGATGTCCGAATTCACAATCACCGTATCACCAGGCGGCCATTCTGCCAGTGGCTCGGGACCTCCGGGACCGAGGGTGACTGTGACACCCATTAGCTCGCGGTCCGTGGACGTCCCGCACCACCATACGGCACTTTCCGATGGACATTGGTAATTTCCTGTTGAGGATTGGATATTCAGAATCGTTCCGTGCAATGAGATTCTTCAGGGGAGATTCATGATGAGAGCGCTGTCTGCATCTGCCGCCGGGATTTTCGCCTGTGTGCTAGCGTTGGGAACGTGCTGGGGCGGGCCCGAGCCGGGAGGGGAGGCGCTGTGGCTGAACGTGCGCGACTGCGGTGCGTCCGGCAGCGAATACGCTACCAAGGCATCCACCACCAACGGCGAGAAGACCATCGCGGTGAAGAAGATCGGCGACTTCCAGGTTGGTCAGGGAGTGATGCTCTCCAAAGCCAATCCCCGCATTGTTCTGCGCCAGATTTGGGGTCCGCGGCACAAGGTGGCCTGGGGCAGGCCACCCAAGGGCAAGGTCGAGATTCGGGGCTATGACGGGAGTCAGGGCGATTGGCTCGTGCTGGTCCTTGATGTGGCCGAGCACTCCCGCACGTTCCGCTGGTCCGAGGATCTGGCTCGAACGTGGAACAAGACCGTCCCGATTTCCGGCGACTGGCAGCCGCTGCGCGATGGCTTGGAGGTGCGCTTCAACGAGCACACCTGGGAGAAGGGCTACACTGTGGTATTTGGCGCACGTGGCCAGTTGGTGACCCGCATCGAGAAGATCGAGGGCAACACCATGACCCTACGCGACGCGCCGACCCGGACGGCGACCGATGCGGATCTGCGCCACTGCGACGACGCGGCGCTGCAAGAGGCGATCAACCGGGCGCTCAAGGAGAAGCGCCACGTGTTCATTCCCGTGGGACGGTATCGGCTGTCCAAGAGTCTGCGTGTGAACAAGCCCGCCGGCATCCGGATCGAGGGCGCGAACGCGGTCTCCACCGTGCTGGACATCAGCGAGGGAAATGGCGCCTGCATCCGGCTGATCTACGGCACCGAGGCGACCCTGCGCAACATCACCATGGTAGGACACTCCGGATTCGACCGGCGTGACCAGTGCGGGCATATTCCGATGCTTGGATCCAGCTACTTCTGGGGGTTCGCGGCGAAGAACTGCAATGCTGTCACCACCAGTGGCACGCAACGTGTGCTGATCGAGAACTGCCATGGCCAGCGCATGGCCTCCGAGTGCTTTGTGGGAGCCTGCAAAAGCCGGGGCAAGCCCGACAAGCCCAACTCCAATCATTCGCAGGGAATCACCTACCTGCGTTGTTCGGCGACCAATCTTGGCCGCAATGCATTCAACGACGTGAACGTGGGGCCGGAGAACACCAGCATTCTGCAGTGCCGCATCGTGGACGTGGGCGGGTGCGCTTGGGAAGGCGCTTCGCGCTTTGTGCGGTTCGAGGGGAACTACGTGCGCAATGCCGGCACGGTGGCGATGGGCAATCTCGGGACGTACAACCGGGACGACACGTTTCCGGATGTGGGTGCCGGGCAGCATATTGTGGCAAATAATGTGTTCGAGCAGGTGGTCCCCTACGGCAGTGCCGCGATCTGCTCCGCAGTGGGAGCGCAGCAAGTCATCATCACCAACAACCGATTCATCAATTTCGGCTCCTCGGCAGTCAATGTGGTGGGGCATTCGGATCCCACGCACTATCCCTCGGCCCACACGACGATTCGGGGCAATATCTTCGACATGACGGATGTCGCAGGCACTTCGAAGACGCGCTACGCGATCCATGTGAGCGCACCAGGCACGATTGTCAGCGACAATCAGATCTACGTACGCGGCGAATGCGATCAAAATGTCACCGCGATCAAGCTGCTCGAACCGGCGCGCGACCTTACGGTGCACGACAATTTGATCCGCAATTGTGGGACGGGCATTCTCTGCGAGCGCGCCACCTCGCGGGTGGGCGAGGTCCTCGATGACACGACGTTCACTTCGAGTCGGCGCACCTTGCCTCTGGACGAACGCCTGTCGCGGCAATGCAAGGGCTGGCGGATTGCCTGGACGAGCGGGCGAAGCCACAAGGGGTTCTCCGTGCTGGAGGCCGTAACCGGGGCGGAGAAACCCGAGACGCTGCAGTTCAAGCTCACCGCTCCGCGCAAGCTCAAGCCCGGCGACTCCTTCCAGGTGCTTCCACCCTCCATGAACTGGCAGATCCACCACAACACCATCGCCGACTGCCTGCGTCCGGTCGTTCTGGACGGCTACGGTGGTCCCACCTCGGTCTTCCAGGACAACACGCTGACGCGCGACGCGGTCACAGGGGTCACGCAGTGCATCGAGGTGCGGGGTCGCTTCCAATTGATCGGCAATCGCTTGACCGGCTTCGACCAAGCGGGCTGTGCCGCCCTGTCGCTGTTCCCCGATCCGACGGGCAAGGCGGTGCGGAGTCTGATTCTGCGGAATATCTTCGAGCGGTGCGCACAGCCAGTGCGAGAAAGCGGCAAGGGATTGTGGGCGGCGGCCCATGCCCGAGGAAACGAGTTCATCGACTGTGGAACGACACCAACGCAGGCTGCGGTCTCCGCAAAACGGACCGATGTGAAGGCGCAGGTCGTCACGGCGCCTCCTCCCGCCTCGCAGGTGCTGACGGCGCCGCGCGTCAAGAAACTCCCGACCGTGGACGGTGCGGTCGCCGAATGGCCGTGGAATGACAAATTGCGCGTGGTTCCCATCGCGCAGATGCCGGGCGGCGCCAGTGGTGCGGTGGTCGGTCGGGCGTGTGCGATCCGGGATGCCGAACACCTCTATTTGGCTGTGCGGGTCGTGGTCGGCAAGAACGCGAAACTGCGGGGCGGCATCGACTTCCAAACTTGCGATGGCGTGGAGGTGTCGATGCGGGCGTCCGGCGCCGACAAGGCGACTCATGTGCTCTGGGGAGCATGCGACGGCGCCTGGCTTCCTCTTTCCGCCGGGGGTGCGACAGCGGCGCAGCGCGCCACGATGCAGAAGGTGGTTCGCTATGTCGCGCGCACCACAGCGACCGAGTGGACCTGCGAGTGGCGCATCCCCCTGAGCGAACTTGGTGCGGACTCCGCAGGAAAACTGCCCTGCAACATTGGTCTCCATGTCACTGCGAACAACGCGTGGCTGGCCTGGGTCGCCACCGGCGGCCCCTTCTACGAAGTCGATAGCGCAGGACGCATTCTCCTCGCCAAGTGATCCCCGATGCGCGCGGGGAACCGAAAAACGCACTTCCAAATGGTGGTGCGGGACGTCCCGGACCGCGAGTCAGAGGGTGTAAGTCACCCTCGGTCCCGGAGGTCCCGAGCCACTGCCGAGTGGCCGCCTTGTGGTGCCGGTCGTGATCTTGCCCAGGCGTTCTTCTTTGCCGTTGATCCAGTAGAGGTGCGCGTCAGTTTGGGGCTGAGCGCCCGGGAGCCCTTCTGGAGATCCAGGTGTTTGATGATGGCCAGTCCGGAGGTGTGAGTGGCCTCGAAACGCAGGCTCGCGAAATCCGGTCCCGGATGCATGACGGCTGCCGCGCACCGCACGGCCGTGAAATGGGCGCGATCGTCGAGAGCACCCCCGATCTCAGTGCGCCCCTTCCGAAGCGCGATCATATTGCGATTGCCCGGTTTGATGATCCATGAATTGCACATCGCTGTTCGAACTCAGGAGCAGTGCTCCATGCCTCCAGTTCTCCACCACTCCGTCATCCTGTGGGATGACTTGTGATTCCGGTAGTGTTGTGATGACTCACCGTTCGCGTGACCACTCGGAGTCGTGGCCCGCCTGGAGGAAGCGGCGCCAGCGGGTTTCGAAATCCGGTGGGAGTCCAATGCTGTGGAGGTCGGCGAGAGTCGCCTCCACGTCGTAGGCGACGCGTTGGAACTCGATGACGCCATCCGTCTCCAGAGCGTATCCGGCTCGCGGATCTCCGTCGCGTGGCTGTCCGATGGCGGGGATGCACACGAGCCGTTT
>JAGLDW010001173.1 GCA_023145395.1 Lentisphaeria bacterium
CGCTCCATAGGGAAGCTCTCCAGAAAGTCCAACTGTTCGCCGTCCAGTTGCTCGAGAGTCCAGCGCAGCCAGAGCGCGTGAGGGGAGGGTGTCCCCTCCGGGTGGCTGCGCCTTCGTTCCTGGAGTACATCTTCATCGTGGTTTCCGAGAATGCAGCGCGCGTCAAGCGTTCGCAGGAGATCGACGCATTGCGCGGGATGGGGGCCATAGCCCACGATGTCGCCAAGAAAGAGGATCTCGTCCACGGGCGGCGCGTCGGCGAGCACGGCCTCGAAAGCATGCAGTCCCGCATGGACATCCGCTAGGAGCAATCGTTTCATGGGGTTCCTCAGGAGTCAGGGCCTATGGCTTAGGATTTAGGGATTGATTCACCACGAAGACACGAAGAGCACGAAGGGAGGACAGACCTCTTTTTGCGAAGAAACCCTCCCGGAGCCCGTTGATCGCACTTTCTTCTTCTTTGGTCCGATCTTCGTGTCCTTCGTGTCTTCGTGGTGACTCCGCTCTTCAGCATTCAGCGTTCTGCCATTGGCGTTCAAGCCAGACGCGGGAGCGGACCATGCCATCCGGATCCACACGACCGGGGTTGAGTTCGAGGCAGAGCATGCCGACATAGTCTATCTCGCGGAGGGCGCTGAGAAGCGAGCCGTAGTCCACGTCTCCGCGCCCCAACTCCACGTGGTCCACGCCGTCGCGGACTTGGTGGAGGTGCAGATGCACAAGTATTCCTCCGAGAAGGCGGACCACATCGCCAAGCTCACCGAAGGCGGTGATGGGCGGAGTCTCGCCCAGATACATGTGCCCCACGTCCAGCGTGACGCCGATGTGGGACAACGCCAAGTCCATAACGACTTCGAATCCCGAGGTGATCTCCAGGCCCACGCGCAGTCCGTTCTGGGCGGCAAGGGTGTTGAGTACGGCCAGTGCCTCGCTCCAAGCTGCATGTTCCTCTGCGGAGTCCGCAGAGGGCACATTGGCGTGGACGGTGACAATGTCGGCGTCGATGGCGCCCGCGAACGCCAGCACCGGCTCCAATTGCGACAGTGCCTTGTCCGTCTCTCCAACTGTCATCACAGCCGAGAAGGGCGCGTGCACCTCCCTGGCTTTGAAGGTGCTCAGTTTCTCTCTCAGGGCGGCTCGGGTCGGTCCATCCGCCTCTGCGGGATCGACCCCGCGCCAGGCACCCGCAGCGCCCGCGCTGGCGTGCAGGCTCACCGCCTGAAATCCGTGGTCGCGTATCCATTCGATCTGCTGGTCGATGTCGAGCGTGTCGCCAATGCGCCAGGCCATGAAACTGATGGGCGGGTGGGTGTCCATGATGGGTGGGAGTCCTCCGCTTCCATGATAATACGTTCTGTCAATGCAGAACCCAGGCCAGAAGCCTGGCCATATTTTACGCGGCAACGTAATCCCGATTCCCCACAAATCATGGATTGCGCACCGGATGGCCCCACTGCTCAAGGCAGAATGTGGTGGACGGCTCCAGACGGCGAATTGGCGGATTCTTTCACCACAAAGGCACGAGCTGAACACAGTGAGACGGGCTTCCCGCATGGGAAGCAGTGAGCCCATGGTGGCGAACGGCAACACACGAAGGAAAAAGTGGAGGGCGGTGGCTCACGGGCCGTTCGCCCTCCCGGCTAGTGGCTCGGGACCTCCGGGACCGAGGGTATG
>JAGLDW010001174.1 GCA_023145395.1 Lentisphaeria bacterium
CCTGACCTTCCACTTGCTGCTCAAATACGAGCGTCTCGTTTTGGTCGAAGATCTGAATTCGAATGGCTTCCACGCCTACGCCACGCACCGTGAACGTTGTCGTGTGAACGTCTTCCACCGGGTTCGGGAAGTTGCTCACTGACAGCTCGTCCGCACCGCTGCGGCGAAGACTTTCGACCGGACCGCCCGTGTAGGAACTCTCCGGCGCAATCGGTCCACCCGTGTCTGCATTGCAGATCCAGATATTGTCGATCATCCAGCCGAAGTAGCTGTTGTAGTACCTATCCACCGAGTCGAACACGAAGCGCACCCACATCTTTGTGGCGTTGGGGTCAACTGCGAATGCAATGCCGTGGTTGGCTACCTCGTGCCCCCATCCCGTGGAGTTCCCGTGGGACGAGTCCTTGTACCAGACCGTATGCCAGGTATTTGCGGTATCGAAACGCACCTGAACCTTGGTCTGATCATAGCCAGCCGAGAACTGCTCGACCTCACGGCACGAGTCAAACGACAATTCGATGAACGCAACGCCTGTAACATCCAGGCCAGCCGGCATGTCAAGCAGCGACAGCAGCCCCGTCGTTCGGTCGTCGGTAGTGCCGTAGTTCATTGCAGCGGCATCACCGTAATACGCGACGTGGTTCGTAGCCAGATCAGGCTCGAGTCCGTCAATCGGGCACGGTTCGGTACCAGGAGTACCAAATTGTCCATCGGTTCCAGTCGGGCCGATGTGGCTCCAGAGTCCGCCCCAAACCCAAACCGGGTCATCCTCGAAGTCTTCGTGGAAGAAGCAACGTTGCTCCTGGATCACCAGATCGCACGTTTCCGGCTCCACGCCAGGAACGGTGATGACCACAGTGGTCGTACCAGCGACACGCGGCACACCGACAATCTTGCCAGTGGCGAGGTCGACTTCGAGCCCATTGGGCAGCGGTGTGACTGTGAGTTTGCTGCTTCCTACATCTACGCCACCTGAGTACTCAATCTGGTGTTCGTAGGGTTCTCCCACATAGCCGTTTGGCAGTGGGCAGTTGTCCAGTTCCAATACTGGTTCGTTGGCCCAGACAAGGATCTCGCTGATCAGCCAACCAAGGTTT
>JAGLDW010001175.1 GCA_023145395.1 Lentisphaeria bacterium
GAACGAAACAGGTACTAGAAAGGGAAAGGGGGTTCCGAGACATCGACTGGCTGACTGCGCACTGCCTACAGTCCAACACTGTACTGCTACCAATGAGCGTTGCGCCACATCTAGCCACGGGGTAACACCCGATGATTCCGGTAACGGGAAAGAACCTGCAGTCAGCCAGTCGGTACGTCTTCGAGCCAGGAACCGAAACCCAAGTACGAGTAGAAAGGGACGCACGAGATGACCGCGACGCAGGAAAACTACCGTTCATGGAATCCAGTCTCCGGGTGCCAGTCCCGGAATAGCCAGAAAGACGAAGTTGAGAAGCTGCGTGCCGAGTTGATCGACGGAAAGAAGGAGGCAGAAACGCTGGAGGAAAAACTGGAAGGTGCAAAAGACCAAATCTCCGATCTCAAGTCGAGTATGAGCAGTACAAGGCAGGAACTGGCGCACGCGGAGCACCGTGAGAAGGAGTATCTTTGGCAACTGGACGCCTGCAAGAATGCCCTCACGCTTGCCAGGTGGCTTGCGGAGGCCGGGGACGACGCGCCGGTCAGCCTGCGTGAATTTCTGCGCATGTTCCTGGAAGCTCTCGGGACAGTGATGTACAACCCGGACTCAGAATGGGCGCACGAGGAAGGCACGTTCGAGGAGAGCGAGGAACTGGACGATTTACTCGGCAACGCAGTTGAGGAGTTTGCAGAAACCGAGAACCATGTGTCAACTCGTCCATTTGCCGAGTGCAAGAGAGATCTCGAAGTCATTTTGTGGCCTCGAACGGTGCCGGCGATGCAGGAGATTCTGGACGAAGTCTTCCATCTTGATCCTGCGGACAGGGAGCCTGTCTACACTCCCCCCAGCCCGCCAGTGAACGAGACGGTCATTCCGCCGACTGCGGGACAGGGCGCGAAGATGCCGAAGAATCACCGTGGTAAGCTGATCGCGATTGCCGAAAAGCAGCTTGGCCCCCGCCAGCACCTGAGCCTGAGCCCGTGAAGTCCAAGCTTGGTTTGCTGCGGTCCTGGGAAGGGACAGTGTCGGCGCAGGGGCGTGCACCTGTACGCGTCGTCGGTTTCTTTGAGCGCAGTCGGGATGGGAAAACCCCTCGCCATCTGGATCACCGGGGCGAGTCCCTTTCACGCGACGGAAAGATTCGGGACTATCCCGCCAACCGGTGGGTCGGGAGAGCGTTGGTGGAGCCAGACCAGACGCCCCTTGACATGCCGGAGGAGATTGGGACGCTACTTTTCAAATGTGTCCTCCTCCACTCACACGAACAGGGCAAGGACACGGGGATCGATATCGATGTTGGGTGGAGCGGCGGGCCCCAAGGCGCCGGTCGCAAACGCACTGGCGGAGTTTCCTATGAGAAAATCAAGACACATATTGACTCGGAAGGGAAGGTCCGCCTTTCATTTCATTTCAAACGTGTCAGGTATGATTTTTGCGCGCTCTGGGGCACGCTTGAGGATCCGGTATCGGGTCGTTGCGTTCCTACCGACGATTTCGACCTCTGACCCTAGGATGCTGGGACGTCAGACACGCCGGGATCAATCGGTGCGTCACACGGGCGATACATAGGGACAGGATGGAGACAATGGCAACCATTTATTATGATTCAGCGTTCGATGGGTACGTCCATGTGGGGGATGCACTGGAGCCGGGCCGAGCGACTTCGGGGATCTCCTGGCTGGGGTTGGCTGGCGTTCTCAGCTTCCTCGAGACCAAGCTGGGGCTTGGCGGATTGCCGACATCGGAGAGCGAGCGCTGCGTCCGTTTTGCCCGGGTTCTTGCTGAGACCGATGCGTTCTGGAGCCGCTCTCTGGCGACGGATGAAATCAGCACGTCACGCGAGATACTCCGCTGGATTGACGAGCTTAGGATGATGGGATGGAACGGGGATGGGAGCACGGTGCGCCTCCGGCAACTGGCAGAGGTCGCCGCTTCCGCGCCTCCTGGACCGCCTGACAGACTACGGACTGTCCTTGCGGAATTGCGGGGCTCCTCCAACCGACTCGATCCCCTAGCACTGCGGCTGCTACAGCCGGCGGACGACGTCCCGCCGCTCCTCGACCAGGTGTTCGGTGCTCTGGTGAGTCGACACGGAGCGACACGTGGCGAGGTCTGTATCCAGGATTCGGAAGCCGGAGGGAATCTCGGCGCATCGCGCCGCCCCTGTTTTCGGCCTGGTGCCGACGACGATTCACTCATTCTGCTGAGACCCCATAGCCAGTGGGAGGCGGCAGAGCATGCTGCGGCATGGCTTGCGGCCAGGGAGGGAAGCGAGGGTACCGTCGTGATCGGGGCTACACCTGAACTGGACACGGCGTTGGCGCGCTTCGGTCTGCCAACATCCGGAGCCACGCGGTCCGGTCCTCGAGCCAACATGCTGCTTAGCCTTGTCCCTCTTATCCTGGGAGTCGCCGAATCTGTTCCCGACCCGTCGCGGGTCCTTGAGCTTCTCGCGTTTCGTGGAGGCGTGTTCCCCACTTGGGTAAGCCGTCGTCTAGCGCACGCTTTACACAACTTCCCAGGCATCGGCAACGCCGCATGGGACGCCGTGATTGAGTCGCTGCCGGTCGTCGCGGAAGAGCGTGGCTATGGCCGTGGCGAAGAGTGGCGTGTGCGCGTTAACGGTATCTTCGATAGCGTCTTGGGCGGCCCCTACTCCGAATGTCGCCGGGAACAGGTGGGAGCCCGTCTTGAGGCTGTCCTTATGCCTTGGCTGGATGAGCGCATCCGTACGGTTCCCCATCCGAGCGTCTATGAAACCGTGCGCACGGCAACACGAAATCTGACGGTTCTGCTTGAGGATCGTGGCCCCGGCTCATTGGGGCCGAGCGAGCTTCGCCGTCTGTGGGAACAGGTGTCGCATCTCGCTGGCCCCCAAACACACCCGTCCGAGGCGGGCATTGAGTTTGTGGCTTCACCCGGCGCGGTCATGGCTCCTGCCGAGAGGGTTTTGTGGTGGGGATTCCATGGTGGCGGCAACTGCGCTTTCCGGCCCCTGCCTCTATCTCCCGAGGAATACGGGGATTTGGCTGCTCAAGGAATTCGCGCGCAAGATCTGTACCGTGACCGGGCTCGTAGTGAGGCCCTCCGTTGGCAACGCCCCTGGCGGTTTTGCGACGGAGCCCTCGTCTTGGCGTCTCCCGTTCTCGACGCAACGGGAAAATCCTGCGCTCCCCATCCATTCTGGGATGAACTCTGTGCGATGGTTGCGGAGGACGGTGATCCGGAGACACTCACGCGGAACGGCCCGCTCACCCGTGAGACGGGATGGTCTATACCGGCTGATGCGTGCCCGCCTCGTTCCCGCCGGAACTGGCAGACGGTGGGGGAGATCGTCCCCCGGGAACTCGAATCCCCCAGCGGCCTGGAGCTCCTGCTGCGCTGTCCCTTTGCTTGGACGGCTCGGTACAAGGCCAAACTGAGACAGGGCATTGTCACGTCGTTGCCCGAAGGCGGACTGCTCGACGGAATACTGTTCCATGAGATCTTCAGGTTGTTGCCAGCCGAAATCCTCCGGTCTCCGGACGATGCGGCTCGGGCGGCCGTCGGACTCTTCAGAGACCGCGGGCCCACGTTGGCTGGAGTCTATTTCCGAGCTGGTGGCCAGTCTCTGCGCGCGGCGTTCGAGCACAAACTTGAACAGAGCGTAAGAGAACTGGCCCGCTGGATGGACGACATGGAGATTGCCGGGCGTGAAGAGGATCTGGCGGGAACGATATCAGGGACGCCGTTTTCGGGGCGACTGGATCTGCGTGTGCGCTCAGGGAATGCGGATGTGATCGTCGACTTCAAGAACGGAAGTGAGGCCAAGCACCGCAAGAGCTTCGAGGGGAACACCGCTGTTCAGCTCATCAGCTATGCGGCACTCGCCGGGCAGCAACTCGGTTGTTCGCCGGCGACACTGTATTTCATCCTCAAATCCCGTCTTTTCGTGCCAGACCAGGGGGGACAGATGTCCCATAGCCAAATCGTCGCCAGTGCAGCCGGCATGCCTAGGGGTTGGGCGGGGCTGGAGTCTTCCTATGCCGAGGCGCTTGCATCTCTGAATGAGACAGTTGTTGCGGCAGGGGTGCCGGAAGGCAATGAGCCAATTCCGACCGAAGATCAGTGGATCAATGACGCCATTGAGTTGGCGCCAAACTGTGATTACTGCGACTACGGAATGCTCTGCGGAAAGTGGTTGGGGGAGGAATAGAGATATGTGCATGGAAATCGTGTCAGCAAGTGCCGGAACGGGCAAAACCTACTATCTGGCTCAACGCCTGCCGGAACTCATTCTCGAAGATGGGATCCGGTCGGATCGGATCCTGGCTACAACGTTCACAAAGAAGGCGGCCGACGAGCTGGTCTCCCGGATCCGCAGAGAGCTTCTCGGGCGAAGCGAAACCGAACATGCGCGTGCCCTGACACTGGCACAGATCGGAACGGTCAACTCGGTTTGCGACGAACTCGTGAGAGATTTCTCGTTCGAGCTGGGGCTCTCACCCGATCTGCAGGTTCTCGATGAAGATGTGGCCGACCAGATGTTGCGCCGCGTCCTCGACGAGGTGATCACGCAGGGAGAACAGGAGAGTTTTGCTGAACTCACGGACCGGATGAGCGGCCTCATTGAGACTCCTGGAGTGAAGGAGCGTTTCGAATGGCGACTGGCCGTGAGGAGCCTCCTCTCCGGGGCACGCGCAAACAATATCGATGCAGACACGCTTCGTTCCTTTGAGTGTTCGTCATGTGCCACCCTCACTCAGGCATGTTTTCAGGATGACGAGATCCCGGATCTTGCCCAGCAGTTGCTGGACAGTATTGACGCGGTTGGTTGGGACAACATCAATAATCAAGCGCTCAAGCGGCGGCTGAAGGCTATGAAGGACACCATTGACGCTCATCAACTGCCCAAATGGAGTGACTGGCAGGGGATCGTCACGGGTGCGAATGCAGAGGCATACGCGCCCATTCGCTCTGTGGCGGAGCTCTATCCGCAGCATCCCGACCTTCGTGCTGACATGTTCAATCAGATGGCGCTTGTGTACGACATCGCCGCGCGCGCGCTCGCAGCGTACGAGGAGGAGAAGCAACGGCAGGGGCTCATCGATTTCACAGACCAGGAGGTTTACCTTCTGCGGCTCTTGGACCTGCCCGGTGTGCGCGAACGCCTAGCGCAAGCTTTCGACCTCATCATGGTCGACGAGTTTCAGGATACGAGCCCCTTGGAGCTTGCCATCTTCCTCAGGCTGAGTGAGCTCTGTCCCCGCTGCATTTGGGTGGGTGACCAGAAGCAATCCATCTACGGGTTCCGGGACACGGATCCCGCCTTGATGGAGGCTGTGTTGCATGCCATGCAGAACACGAACACAAGAGTCCATATTCTGGGCCAGTCCTGGCGGAGCCGCCCTGGGCTGGTGAAATTCTGCTCCGAGTTGTTTGCGCCTGTTTTCCAGTCACGCATGAGCATCCCGGAAGAGCGCACGCGGATTGAGCCGGCGCCCCCATTGAGGAACGAACCGTGTGGGCTGGGCCCTGTGCTGGAGCTGTGGACAGTCGGTGGGGGGAACGCAAAGATGCGGGGTGAGGGACTGGCGGACTGTGTGGCTCAGCTCTTGGAGGATGACAGCGTGAATGTCCGAGGGCTTGGCCAGGAGCCCGAAGCACGGCGAGTCAGACCGGGGGATCTGGCCATTCTCTGCCGCAAAAACCAAGCCTGCCGGGGCGTGGCGAAGGCACTGCAGCGGCGCGGGATTCCAGTCAGCATCGCAACGCCGGGATTGCTCAAGACCCCAGAGGCAAGGCTTGTCGTAGCAGGCTTGCGAATCTGGGTCGATGGTGGAGATCGACTGGCTGCCAATGAAATCCTGCGGCTTACTACGAACCCGGGGGAGGAGGAAAGGTGGCTGAGCGACCTCCTGAGTGACCGAGGAATGGGAACAGCGCGAGATACCGACCGGGATGTGACCGTGAATACGTCCCTTGTCGATCAGATCCGCCAGCAGGTACGCCAGCATCCCGGGCTTGGCCTCGCAGCCGTCTTCCAGGCGATTCTTGTGCTGTTGAAGCTCACGGACCGACTGCTGAGGTGGGGGGATCTGGAGCAGCGGATGAGCAACGTTGAGGCGCTCAGGGCGCATATGGAGCAATTCACCAGCCAGGCCGAGGGGCTGGGCAACCCAGTAACGATCACCGGCTTCGTCCTGTACCTTGAAGAGCTCGCTAAGGTTGAGGAGGACACCGGAGGGATCCGAGCGGAGAATGCGGTAACCGTCTCCACTTGGCACAGAGCCAAAGGGCTCGAGTGGCCGGTCGTCGTCGGCTGGGAACTGGATGCGGATCTCAAGAGTGGCTCTTTCGGCGTGCACGCTATCTCTCCGGAGACGATTGAGCTGCACAACCCGCTGGCGGATCGCCAGCTTCGTTACTGGCCCAACCCGCTCAGCACAAGAACGAAGACTGCGATTCTGTATGATCGGGCACAGGACGATGCGGATCAGTGGCGGGACGCTGAGCTGGTAGAGGCCCTCCGGTTGCTGTACGTCGTGATGACTCGTGCTCGGGATCGATTCGTTTTTGCCGGCTCAAAGGACCTTCTGACCAAAACGGCGGGGAAGCATCTGGCAGCACTGGTATGCAACAATGACTTCCCATTAACCGGCCAGTCGGAAGCCAACACGATCTCGCTGAGGGGGGAGCATGTGTTTGAGTGTCAAATACGGGAAGCGAGAGATCAAGCGGAAGCCGCAACGGAGGCACAAGTATCCGCCTGGTATGCCGTCGAGCCGGAACAGGCCGGGAGATCCTACCCCCCCGA
>JAGLDW010001176.1 GCA_023145395.1 Lentisphaeria bacterium
AAGCGCTCCCCCTTCTCGTCCGCGTAGCCGGGAGGGTCGCTATATCCGCGCAGCAGCAGCGGAATGTTCTCCATCAGCGACAGATGCATGCTGGAGTAGGACGGGCTCTCCCGGCAGAATCCATCGGAATGGAAGCATCCGTCTATGAGTTTCTCGAACCCCTCGAGTCCCCGTCGCACTCCCTCGGGCTGAGCGAACAGGATGCCCACAGCTACGCTCAGAGCGCGGTTTGGTCCCGCTTTGTTGTGGATTCTGTCCCAGTTGGCGCGGTCTGTGCAGCCAGCCAGGATCAGATTGTCCAACACGCGCCGTTCCGTCGCCTTGTCGAGCACGAGGCTTCCGTCTCCGCGCCGCGCCTCCCGAATCAGGTCGTACGCGACAGTGCAGTTCAGAAGCATGGAGCCCTCGCCACTGCCGGTGTACAGGCGCCCCGCGCCCCAGAAGCCAACGTTGAGTTGCGCATGGTCCTTGTACTGGTGCAGCCCGCAGGGATTGACGATCACCTCTTTTGGGAAGCGTCCGGCGCGGGGGTGGCGTCCCAGTTCGGCTGCGGCCTCCGCAGGTGGGCAGTCGGCGAATGTGCCGTTGTACGTGTGGTAGAGCCAGCCGGGATAGCGGGCGGCCAGGAGGTCCAGGATCAGGACACAGCGTTCGGCATAGAGTGCCTCGCCGGAGAGAGCATAGAGCTTTGCCAGCGGCAGCACCTGCGCAGCCACCCAGTTGGCCTTCTGGTAGCGGATGTAACCGGACCAGGATGTATGCACGGGCCAGCTCGCCCAGCGAAAAGCATGCTTGCCCGAGCGCTCCTCGGGATGTGCCCGCTCGGCCTCGGTTTCGTAGTAGCTGAACGTCTGCCCCATCTTCGGGCAGACCAGCCTTCCCGTCTCCGGATATTTTTCGTTGGGGAAGACCGTCTTGCAGTATTTGCAGGTCAGGGTGTCCGGCGCCTTCACATTCCAGCGGAAGAGGTTGATTTCCCCCATACTCGACTGCTTGCCCACGCAGACGGGACAGTTGTTGCCGTAGAGGGTCCAAGGCGTCAGTTCGGGGACAAGCTTCTCGAAGAAGGCTGGGTCCTGCTCCATGACAAAGGCCACCCGCCGTTTCCAGCTTGCCACGATGTTTTGAGCCCAGGTGTACCGCGCCACATTCTCCCGGGCGTTGGCAATGTCCGCCTCCTTGTACCGGGTGCATGGCGCTCCCGAGGCCGTCAGACCCAGCAGAATGGCAAGCATGGCGACACCTTGGATCAAACCGTGTTTCATATGGGTCATCTCACTGTTCCATTGCCTGTAGGAAGTCCGTTGTCTGGACGAGCTTCCAGGAGTCTCCCCCGTCCGGCGACATCATGAGCGCTGGATAGTCGAGCCTGCCCGGCACGTCGTTGTTGTAGGTAGGGTGCACGCTGTAGTAGACATGATCGACGAACAACCGCCCACGTCGGTCGACACAGAGCTTGTGGTACCAGACACTGTAGTCCGAAAGCGGCGGCACGACTAGGGGGCGGGCCTCCTCCCATGGCTTTCCGGCCCGTTTGCGCTGGTAGGCCAGAGCGGCGTACAGTCGCCCGGGGTGATAGGAGTCGACGCCGATGCGCCACTGGCGGCTGACAATGTGCAATGTCCCGTCTGGCGTGCAGACGAGCCCGAGATAGGTCTGCTCGCCCTTCCCGTCCTCGTCAGTTCCTTCGTACTTTCTTCCGGAGGACAGCACTGGGACGGGCGTGCTCCAACCGCTGTAGGCGTCGTTGACCGCCAGTGAACTGGTGTGATAGAATGGCGCGCCGTGAGCACCGGTGACTACGTGCAGCCGCCCCTCGTGATCCAGCACAATCCCCGGGGAGTTGTGCACGTCGTTCACCGGAGGACCATGGGCCACGAGAATGGGCTTCCCGAGCGTTTTCGTGCTCCGGTCGTAGGTGGCGACGTAGGTGGGAACGCCCGGCACGCCCTCGCGCTTCTCGACGGTCTCACCCCAGACAAGGTGGACTTTGTCCCTGCGGGAGGCGATGGCGGAGGCACCACCCGAATGCGGAGCGAAACCGATACAGCGACTGCTGACTTTGATGGGTTCGCCCATATCGATCTTTCCCCCTGCGCCTCGCTCTGGCAGGTAGAGGAACAGGTCGTTGTACGAGGCCCAGTGGTCTTTGTGATCGCGCGTCCGAACGGACAGGAGAATGGGCGCGGGATGGTCCGTCTCCGTGTTGTGCCCCGTAAACTGCTCGATTTCGAATCCGACCTTGCCCACGGGACCAAACGGGATGACCTGATAGGAATGAAAATCATCAATCGTGTCCAGAAGCACGCTTCTGCGCCCCTCCTTCGTGTAGGCTGAGACGAGGGTGCAGGCGCCGCCGCGATCGAAAGCCGTCTTCACACCCATGGAGAAGGTGGGGAAGTACAGGCCGCCGAACCCAGGTAGTGCCGCCTTGAGAGCGGACATAAACTCCGCGTGCCGCCAGGTCCCGTCCATGTCCAGAATCTCCACCGCGTCGGACAGATGCCGATGGTATCCGCGCCAGCGAATGGTCGGACGGTTCTGAAGATCGAAATAGGGTGCGTTGGGCACATACTCCGGCTCGTAGCCGAGCAGCGCGTTCGCGTGGGCGTAGGGTTTGAGAACCAGCGGCATGTCCAAGTTTCTGGTCGCGGGAGCGATTCCCGCCGTGACGGTCAGGGTCGCGTACACGGTGAGAGCCGGCGTTTCGGCCCGGGAAACACGCAGGCGAGCCGCAAGCGAAGCACCCGGGCGAACCGTTGGGGGCAGAGTGCCCGACAGGGCGAAGCTACGCATCTCGCCCGCCGCCAGCCTGACTGTCCCTCCGACAGGTTCGAGCCGAATCCCCTGCAAACCCGCAGACTCCGCAGACACGAGGAAGCCCGCAGGCGCGGCATCCGGATTCCGCACGGTGAAAACTGCTCGGAAGGGAGTCCCCGGCAACCGGAACAGGTGTCGGCGCCGTGGAAACAGCGAATGACGAATCCGCCGGATATTGAACCAGCCATCGGCGCGACTAGCCCAGAAATTGCTGTTGGGGAACGGCCCCTGCGAAGCATTGCCCTTGAAATGCGTGACCCCGTCGATGCGGTAGTCGAGCTGCTTTTTCTGAATGCGAAGGCCGAGCAACCGTCGCTTTGGGGAGGGAGGAATGGGATAGACGACAGGCTCCTTCACCAGTGCGAACTCCGCAAGCGGCGCCCCAGTCGCATCCAACAGGGAAATGGTCTGCGCCATGGCTTGCGGCTGAAAGTTCACGGACAGTTCCCCCGGGGGCGCCTCGAACCAGACATCTCCGCCCAGTTTGTGTTGTTTGAACAACGCCTTGCTGTCGAATACATGCCGAGCAGACGTGCGCACCCCCCAGGCCAAGTCGTTTCCACGGGC
>JAGLDW010001177.1 GCA_023145395.1 Lentisphaeria bacterium
TCACGTTCTCACTTCGCAAACGCTCGTAATACACACGGTCCCCGTTGCGCTGTCCTCGCTCACTATGAGCCCCTCGATACGCAAGCGGTCAAGCGCCTCGACAGGGACGACCGTCAGACCTAGCGAGGTCATCACGACCGTGACGGACTGCGCTGACTCGAACGTGTACTCACTCACATTTGCCTCCGCATAGATCCCGGCATGGTCCGGGCGCTCGGAAAGTATGCCACGACGGCATAACGAACGCAATCGCAAGCATGGTCTGTCACGCCGTCCTTGATGGGTAGCTGATTGACCGGCCTGCCGTCCTTTGGCTCATCGTACGAATAGCCAGGAAGCGCGTTGACAACGCTTCTGCCTCGCAAGTGCTTTGGCAGACGCTTGGCCCTGCGTGCCACCTCCGAGGACACATAGAAACGCGGGGTGCCGTCCATCGGCTCAAGCATCCGGCGCACGCAATCGATACCGTTTGCGATGCTTCGCTCTGCCGGGGCGGTGCTGTACCGAGCAACAAGCCCGGTGCGGCGTTGGAATATCGTAATGGCGCTCTCCCCGGCACCAGCCTCGACGGCCGCCCCTGCCGGGTCGCATACGAACTCACGCGGGAAACCGGAGAAGTCGAAGCCCATGCTTGCGACGCCGTCTGCTAGGTGATCCACCGTCACGGCCTGCTTCGAGCCATCGGGTATCATCTCGCCAACGGCAATCATCGCAGCCCATCTGTGCGACGCCTCAAGCGTGGTCAGCTCGTAGTCACTGCCCGGAAGCATCATGCCGGGCGATATGAGTTGCATGGCGAGGACGTGGGGTGTACGAGGCGACCAATCGATCACAGGGACCACAGGTCCGAGGTGCGGCGAGTATGCATAGCTAGATGACATGTCGATCCGTGTCCCACTCAGGGTAGACAGCGCCACCAGGCGGGACGAAGTGTCCCTCAAGGTATGCTTTTGCGAGGCGAGCCGGGCATGCCGCCGTCAGGTTAGCGACGTAGTCAGGGTGAAGGTGCGGATTGTCCGCAGTGCGAGCGTGAATAATTCGGCGCTTGTCGTTGTCCTGCCCCTCGAACTCATCTTTCAGCCAACCGTAGTGTGGCGTCCCGGTGAGCCCGATGCGCAGGCACCCGGCCCGCTTCACCCTCACGCGCGCCTGGATGCGCTCAAAGATGCGCCGCTGCATGAGGCCCGCTTCATCGAGCACGGCCCACGCGGCGTTGAACATCTCGATACGCTCCGGAATGTGCGCCGATAGGAATATAATTCGTGAGCTATCTCGAAGATTGAAGATGTTATCCGTGCGGTCCCACTTCAAAATCATGTCTTGATATGAGGGCACGAACTGAGTCGTGATGAACTCTTTCAGCATGCGATGGGTGGGCTGCATCACGATGCCCGTAAGCCCTGAGTTGAGCGCGATGGATTCGTCGATGTACAACAGATCGGCTACGCTCTTACCGCAACCCCATGCGCCTGCAAGGTACGTCGTATGCGATGTCGATGCCGCGAAGTCTCTTTGATGTACGAGCGGCTTTAGGTAGCCGTCCCCGTTCGGGTCATTCAGTGCCCACATCTTCGAGCCCATGCGTTGATTGGCCGAACGGAACGAACACATGCCGCCCGTCTGCGAGGTCTACACGCCGCATGCGTGGTGCCTCCACTTCGATGCGCAGCGGGTCCGGCATGTCGCGTTGCCCAAGCAATTGCTTCCCGAGCCATACGAGCATGGTAGCGTTACCCTTCATAGCTGCGGCCACCTGTGCGCGGCGCAAACTCTTCTTGCCGTTGCTCATGCCAGCTTTGTATGCGCACCAATATTCACCCTTCTTGTTCGCGAGCGCCCTGTCCAGCGCAGACGTTGACACGCCAAGGATGGCGGCGATCTCGTCTTGCGTACAGTGAATTAGTGCGAGCCTTCTCAGGTGTTCGATGTCTATCTCTACGCGTGGCCGCCCCGGCCCTTTCTTCTTCGCGGCCTTTACTGCGGGCTTCTTCTTCGCTACCTTGCGTGGTGTTTTCTTCGCGGTCTTCTTCGCAATCTTTCTCGCTGCCATGGTCCGGTCCTGCCGGTAGTTTGCGGGCCTGCCGCTCAATCCATGCGCTCGGGTGAGTTCGCTACGCCGTGCCCTCGCTTGATACCGCCCCTACATTGTGCAGCCCATGCGCTGTTACCGTCCGCAGTCAAAGACACCCCGTGCCGCCATGCGTTCGAGCCACAGCGACACGGGGAGCGGAGGGGCGTGGTCATAGTGCTGTCGAGGTATTCATCAACGCGGCAGTCGTTGCGCCTGCGTCCACACGATTCGCACATCATGTCGTAGGTTGGCATGCG
>JAGLDW010001178.1 GCA_023145395.1 Lentisphaeria bacterium
CCAATCAGGATCTCGGGCTTGGGGATGGCGCCATCGAGTACGATTTCCCGCTTGCTCCGGTCCACCGCCGCGATGCGGAACTGCTCGCTCCCACGTTTTTGGACGATGCCCAGTCCGTTGCGAGTCAGGCGCGTGCCGCCGACGAGCACGGTGTTGCACAGCGCGCCTTCGGGGGATTCGCTGTAGAGGCCGAAACGTCCCGCGAACTCGAAACCACCATCGATCGTGTGCAGTGTGTCCGCGTCGATAGCTGCAAACAGATAGTCCGTGCGTGTTTCAAGCTCGATCTTCATCGCCACCGCGTCCGGCGACCCCGAGATGCGGAGCGGCGTCGCCGAGCGGATGACCGGTTGGTCGCGGTACAGTTCCATGAGGGTGGCGAAACGACTGGTGATCGCTTTTCCCTCGGCGGGCTTGTGGTGCAGAAGCAACCATTTCATCTCGTAGGGTGATGCGCCTGCGGGCGACTTGCCATCGCAGACAATGGCTTCGGCGCCATCGGCGTCGACGACGGTGGTACGGAACTGCAGGCCATCTGCGCCTTTGAGTTTCCAGGTGGCGGAGAAAGGATTGTCAGCCACACCGCGTTGCACGTTGTAGAGGTGAGGGAAGGCAGTCATCTGTCCAGCCCAGCCATAGTTGCCGTGCGAGCACCCTTTCTCTTTCATCCATGCCTCGTCGCCGTAGGGCACGTCCGGTCCCGCAAGGGTACCGGTCTTCTGGCGAACCAGTTCAACGCCTTCGGTTGCGAAGCCCTCATCCTCCTGGGCGTGGAAAGTCCACCAGGTTTCGGTGCCTCCCCAGAGACTGAAGAGATCGACGCAGTAGAACGTTTCGTCGTCCACGTCCACGAGCGCGAGCGTTCTCCGCTGTCCCCTGCTCGGCGTCGTCGTATATCCCTTGCGTTTTCCCCGCTGGTCCGTGTAGGAGACCGCGAGCGCTTCGGCGACATGGAGGGGACCGGCGTCCACGAACAGCTGCGGGGTCGCGGTCATGCCCGCAAAGGGAATCTGCTTGGCCAGGTTCTGCGTGATCCAGCATTTGGTCCAGTAGTTCCAGTTGCGGGGGTAGCCGAGGTGTCCGAGAATCTCGCTTTCGAAGGCGTCCAATCCCATGTGGAACAAATCGTCGTGATTGTGTCCGAGGTAGCGTCCGTACATCATCCAGAGCGAGCGTTTGTTCGTGCCCGTTCCGCTGCGCAGCATGGCGAGTCCATACCCGTCGGAAAGTCGGCTGGCGTCGTTCCAGTCGTCGGGCCACTTGGCCGCCTCTTCGACGATCTCCTCCCTGGTGAAGGGGAAGGTCGGGGATGGCTTCCAGTCTTGCGTGTTGGCCAACGCCCAGGCGAACTTGGGCTCGCGGAGCAGTTTGTAGGCATGCTCGAACGCGGCGACTCCACCGTTCTGGAATCTGCGAATTCCGCGTTTCGAGTATTTTGGGAATGACCCGTCGTCGCCAACGCGGGAGTAGACGCGGTCGATGTTGACCGTGTTCATGCTGAAATCGAAGACGTTATGGTAGCGGTGGCTTTGCGCGATGTTGGGAAAGCGTTCGTCCGTGTAGACCCCGGGTCGCAATTTGCGCAGATGGTCGATGGATTCGACGATGGGGCCCAGCGCGGTGACATGCATGCCGTTGTAGCCACCACTGGATTCGTAGGGGGCGCCATCGCGGAAGAAGGTGTTGGGGACGAAGATGCGCATGTTCCCCCCCCCGTTGTAGAGCCATTCCATGAACTCGTCGCCCCGCTGGTAGTCGAGCATCTCGGCCATGCTCGCGAGTCCCCATTGCGAGTAGGGGGCGTTGGAGGCGGTGGCACCGTCCATGGCGCCCTGCATCCAGACAGCCATGAGGTTCTCCTCGATGAAGCGGCGCACGTCCTCGTGGCTCTGGATGTCGAAGCCTTTCTGCTGCAGATAGGGGATGATGGTCTGGTCATCGTCGATGGCGGGCCAGATGCGGTCGTAGGCTATGGAGATTCGGTTCTGGTAGCCGGGCAGGTCGATGCAGTAGACGGTGAAGCCGCTGGCCGCGAGGCAGGGGCCCTCGCTGTAGGGCGCCTGGCCGAGCCGATCGACCTGGGAGCGTCTGTTCCGGTGCCGGTGCTGGGTCATAGTGCCAAGATATGCGAACTCCGCAGCCAGGCGGCAAAAGCCGACGAGCGCCTTGTGGACGTAGGCGGGATCACCGGTATGCATGTAGTCCCGCGCGCAATCGATGGGCACGCGCAGCATCTGGTGACTGTGGGCCTGGGCCAGTTCCGCGATGAAACCGTACTTGCGCCCCTTGTGGGTGCAGGCGCCGCCGATCCCGTCGTCCGGGAAGGCGCCGCTGGTGAAGTCGTCGTTGGCAAAATCGTTTGAGGGGTAGGATTCACCACCTACCGGGCAGATGATTTTCCAGGTGTAGGGGATCGTGGCGGTGTAGTTGCGAAGGATTTTTCCGCGATCGTTGAGCCAGGGGTAGAAGGCGCGGCCGTCGTAGATTTTCTTGCCGTGCTCGGGACAGCCCTCGCGCACGCTCGTCCAATGCCAGCGCGGGATGGTGGAGTCGGGCTGCAGCGCCCAGATCTGGTCGTCGGGGAGCTGAAGCCAGCGGGGGGAGCCGCGGCGGCCTTTCATTCTGGCTTTCTCCGCCTCGTCCGTCAGTGTCTGTCCCGTCTTAAGCTCGGGCAGTTCCTCGTGCAACGGCCAGCGGCGGGGGAGTTGGACACCCTTGAGTTTGCGGAAGGCCCGGAGGTCGTCGAAGGACCAGATTTGGAGTTCCACGCGGGCTGTCTCCACCCCCTGTCTGAAGGTGACCACGGTTTTTTCGGCGGGTGCGAGAGTGCGGAAATAGTATCTGCGCTGGTTCGTGCTGACCGGTAGCGGGGTGCGGTCGAGAAGCGCGATGCAGGAAGGGACTTCGACGGTTACTTCTGGGCTGTCTTTCGGCAGTTCAAGGACAACTAGGAAAAGGCGTTGCACACCGAGGATGTCGGGCTTGTACGTGATACGCATTGCGGGCTCCTTTGCGGAGGAAGCATGGGACAGGAACAGTGCGCTTGCTAGAGTGGCAAGCACGGTGGGGAGCCGTTGGTGCATGGTCTGCTCCAAATGCAGAGGTGGTGGTCGAGGAGCTGTTAGATCTTGTCGCAGAGATCCGCCATGGTGATCCCCTTGAGTCCCTCGTCGAGTGTTTCCTGCAGCTTGCAGAGCTGTCGATTAACTTCGCAGTTGGGTTGGCGGTTGCACGCGTCAGGAAGCAGTATGCACAGGTTGAGATGGACATTTCTCGCGTCCATTTCCTGTAGAACCTCATAGAGGGTGATGTCCTCTGGGGAACGGTTGAGGCGCAGTCCCCCGTTGCGGCCCTTCTCGCTGCGCAACAAGCCCGCCTGGACCAGGCGGAGCGTGATGCGGCGCAGGTGGCGGAATGGAATGTCCATCCGCTCCGCGAGCTGGGCTACGGTGACATTGTGGTCCAAATTTTCCGGGCGTGCCAGATGGTGCAGAGCCCGAACGCTGTAGTCAGCCTCTCGTGTGATCATCGATAGCCACTTCCTCGCTAGTAGGAACTCTCGGTGCAGTACAAAGAATAGAAAACCGTATCATAAAGTGGAGCTGTTTCAAGACAACTATTCGAGTTCTTATATCTCGCATTTTGAATTTAGAATTTCAGATTTTAGATAGTATGGGC
>JAGLDW010001179.1 GCA_023145395.1 Lentisphaeria bacterium
CTCCGCACCATCCGCCGCTGCGGCCCCGTGCTCGTCAACATGCCAGCCACCCGCGCCAACCTCGCCGTCTATTTTCCGGACGCCCACGAGTTCATCGAAGATGGCTATGACCAGCCCGACTACACGCTCGCCATGCTGAAAGGGACCTTCGGCGACACCGACGTGCACCGGGAGGAGATCATCATCGAAACCGGAGAGATTCCCTACGACGGGCTCGTGCTGCTACGCGCCAAGTGGATTCACGCGAAAGCCGTCCCCATCCTGCGAAGCTGGATCGAAGCCGGCGGCATCCTCGTCACCGACGGCCTACCCGAGCGCACGCACCGGGACCAACCAATCGAATGGGGGTTCCCGCAGGATTTGACTGTGACGAGTGGCGGCGTCCTGCCCTTCGCCGCAACCCTGGCCGGAAGAGGACGGATCATCACGCTGAACACCGATGTGGAGAACCTCCTGAAGAAATGCTGCGAGGCCAAGGTGCTGGATCCCGTGGGTGTTCGACTCTTCCGCTTGGCGCTGCGCGACATCCTGGACACCTGCCTGACTCCCAACGTGCGCGCCGAGTATGCGGAGTCCGCAACATCCGTGGACACCGTCGAGGCGATGCTGCGCGGCAATGCCCACGGCATGCTGCTCACCGTGGTCAACCATCTGCCGGAACCAAGAGAGGTCACCGTGACCGTCCGCCGCCCCGACATCGCCTGGCTCGTCGATATGGAAACGCTCGAGGCGGTCTCCATCACCGATCGGAACGACGAGGTGTTCACGTTGAAATTGACCGTTCCCGGGCGCTGGGCACGCATGATCGCAGGCTACCAAGCCAAACCCAACGGAGTGAAGATCCGCATCGCCGAGCGAACTCTGGCGCCCGGCGACAAACTGGTCTACACCGTCCAGGTGAAAAAGAGCTGGCGCGGAACGCTCGAGGGAGGCGCGCTATTGCACGTCAACGCCTTCAACCCCGATGGACGACCCGTCTCGCGCTTCTCCTGCAAACGCGCCCCGACGGATGGATTCGCCACATTCGCCACCACCATTCCCATGAACGCCCAGCTCGGCAAGTACACGCTGGAGGCAGTCCTCCCGCAGACCGGCAGCAAAGCCCGCGCAACCTTCCGGGTGAAATCCGCCAACTAGCGTCCAGTCGAGCGGTACTGGTGCCTGCACGGAAACTCAGGTTTTCCGCGCGGCCACCTCTTCCGACGCCGAACGAGTGCAGACCTACAGGTATGCACGTCGTTCGACGGCAAAAGGAGGCGCACCACATGCGCTCCCAACGCGAAAAGCTGAGTTTCCGTGCAGGCACTAACTACATCAGATCCGCGGGATCTGGGGAAGGTTCGAGAAGTGCTTGTCACGACTGCACAGGAACAGATCGTGTTGCGCGGCAAGTGCTGCGATCCAGATGTCATTGGTCGGGATTGGTGTGGCTTGCTCGCGCAATTGCCGGAAGAGGTTTGCGTAGTGGTGCGTTGTGTCTTCGTCGGCGTACAGGACGCTGACGCGGGATTTGCTCAGAAAACGAACCAATACACTTTCGTTGCGCCTCGCCCGGGAGCCGCAGGCGAATCCCGCACGCAATTCCGCGAGAACGACAAAGGGGACGAAGATCCGCTCCGCACGACGGAATGCCGACACTGCCTCTTCACTGGCATCGCAGAAGTCACGATACCGGTTCGTGTCAATGAGAATTCTCACTTCCACAGTTCCTCGTCGATGACATCCATGGACTTGACGGCGGCATCGAACCCGGGATCCTCGATCCAGGTCCCGATCAGATCGTCCATGTCGTGGAACTCGAGCTCCTCGTCAGCGACTCCAAGTCCGCGCCCAAGGGTCTCGATCGCGACTGTGTTCAGGCTCTTGTGCTCCTTCCGGGCACGTGACCTCAGCAACGCGTCCAATCGATCCGGGACTCCACGAATGGTATATTGCATCGTTTTCATGCAGGCACTGTAGGTGAATAATGCCTGCATGTCAAAAGGAGGAATGCCGAGACAGTCGTTTCCCTCAATGCGTGTCGGCTTTGGAAAGTCAACCTACGGTGCTTTGCGGGGTTCGCGGTGAGCGGCACCCGAGGGACCTCCCTCCAGGGGCGGTTTGCCTGACGGCGGTCTCCGCCATACCTCGTCATTCGTGTTCATTTGTGTTCATTCGTGGTTCCTGTTCCTGCCCGTGTCTTTTCCTCTGCGTCTTTGTGTCTCCGCGCGAGTTCTTTCCGTGTGTTCCGTGGTATGGTGTTTGCGGATCCCATATGAACCGTCTTGCACTGAACGATGGAGAGTCCTATGCGTGTGCGTGCACTGTCTCTGAGGACATGTCTTCCTGCCGTGGTGTTGGCGTGTGTGTGCGTGTCATGCGTGTCGGGGCCGATGCCGCTCGCCTCCTCGGACACGGTGGTGTTCTGTCGGGCGCAGATGAAATACGGGCTTGAACGTCCCTACTTGGGAAGATGGGTGGATCGCCCGCTGTTGATCGATCCGACTCTGAACGATCCCACAGTGCCGCGCAAATACGCCATGGTCTATCCCAGCTTCGAGAAGATTCTGCGGGTGGGCGCGTCCTACGAGTTGGACGGATTCGCCTTCTTTCCGGAAACTAGTGGCCGAGCGGGCGCCTACGAATACATCGACAAGGCTGCGCCGGAGAAATTCTCCCTGCTGACCGAGTTCATCCGCGGCACGGATCCCGCGCCCAAGCTCAAAGTGCTGAAGGCGGCATTGGCCTGCAAAC
>JAGLDW010000118.1 GCA_023145395.1 Lentisphaeria bacterium
TTGTTCCAAGCAGCTAGTCGATGGTCCATTACAGCAATACAGATACTTCGCTTAAGGAGACAAACGATGAGCACTCCCGAAAACAACATCTATGAGGGTGGCCTGGTCGCGACCGGACTCCGCTTCGGAATCGTCTGCAGCCGATTCAACGAGTTCTTCGTCTCGAAGTTGCTCGGCGGCGCCAAGGACTGCATCGTCCGCCATGGCGGCAGCGCGGACGACATCGACGTGGTCTGGGTCCCCGGCTCCTTCGAGATTCCCCTGATCACGCAGAAGCTCGTGGCCAGCAACCGCTACGACGCCGTCATCGCTCTGGGCGTGGTCATCCAGGGTGCCACCAGCCATGCCCAGCACATCAACGCCGAGGTGTCCAAGGGACTCGCGCAGGTCTCTCTGCAAAGCGGGCTGCCCGTGATCTACGGCGTGGTGACCACCGAAACCATCGAACAGGCCATCGAACGTTCCGGCACCAAGGCCGGCAATCGCGGCGCTAGCGCTGCGCAATCCGCCATCGAGATGGCAAACCTCGTGAAACAACTCCCGGTGCCAAAATGACCAACGCCCCCGACGCAGACAAACGCGGGCAGTTTCAGACCGAACGCCGGTTCGCCCGACGCTGGGCGCTGCAGTTCCTCTACCAAGTGGACCAGCAGGATGACTGGGGTGTCATCGACCGCAAGCTTGGACATCTTCGGGCGCAGGTGCTCGAGTTCGAGGAAGACGCTCCCACGGACAAAGCCTTCGACCGTACCTGGTGCTACGTCGAGACACTCGTGCGGGGAGTCTGCGAGCACCGCGCCGAAATCGACGATGCGATTGGTGCGGCAGCCACCAACTGGACCATGGACCGCATGGGGGTGATCGACCGTGGCATCCTCCGACTCGCCACCTACGAACTGATGTTCGAAGACAAGGTCCCCGGCGCGGCCGCCATCAACGAGGCTGTCGAACTGGCCAAGATCTATGGTGACGTCGATACCTCGCGCTTCGTCAACGGCGTCCTCGACCGCATTTTCCGGAGCCTGCAACCAGCCGAGGACGAGACCGAATGAAGTCCATCTTCAAAGCCTTCCAACTGGGTCTGCAAAAGACCAAAACCACTCTTGTGCGCCGCATCCATGGCATTTTTTCGGGTGTGCAGAGCTGGGACGAGGACTGCTACGAGGATCTTGAAGCCGCGCTCATCGGCACCGATCTCGGCGTGGAGGTAAGCACGGAACTGGTCGACGACATCCGCGCACGCTACGAACGCGGGGAGATCCAGACCACCGAGGACATCATGAAGGTGGGTCATGAGATGGTCGCGGGCATTCTCGATGCGGGCAGCGTGCCACCGCTCAACCTGGCCACGGACGGACCGACGGTGATTCTCATGGTTGGGGTCAACGGCAGTGGCAAGACCACCACTGCGGCAAAACTCGCCCACATGTTCAAGCAGGAGGGAAAGAAGGTGCTTCTCGGCGCCGCCGACACCTTCCGCGCCGCCGGCACAGAGCAACTCCGCATCTGGGCCGAGCGCATCGATTGCGAGGTGGTCGCGGGCACGCAGGGCGGAGATGCCGCCGCTGTCGCCTACGATGTCGTTCAGGCCGCCTGCAACCGAAACATGGACATCGCGCTGATCGACACGGCCGGACGGCAGCACACGCGGCGCAATCTCATGGCGGAACTGGAGAAAATGCGGCGCACCATGGGCAAGGCAATGCCCGGCGCTCCCCATGAAGTCTGGCTGACAGTCGATGCCTCCACGGGTACGAATGCCCTCATTCAGGCACGGGAATTCGGAAAGATCTTCGCGATCACGGGCCTTATCCTCACCAAACTGGACGGCACGGGAAAAGGCGGTGTGGTGGTGGCTATCCGGCGCGAGTTGGGGCATCCTGTACGCTTCGTGGGACTCGGCGAGGAGACGGACGACCTGCAGCCCTTCGACGCCGACATGTTCGCCCGCGCCCTATTCGAGTAGCGAGGCACCACGCGGGCGGATGAAACGTTTCAGTCTCCGCCCACTGAATTCGACCGCATGCGCCCCCACTGGGTTTATCCCTAGTGCATTGAAAT
>JAGLDW010001180.1 GCA_023145395.1 Lentisphaeria bacterium
CCGCGGATGCCTGGGCCAAGATGCTCGCGACGCTGCGCGCGGAAGTTGGCGACGTGTTTCTCTTTCTACCATCCATCTCCAAGGCTGGCGGCGCGGGCTGGGGCACGTGGGTGGAGCGGTTCGATTCCAAGGATGGGATCACGGCGTCGGACCGGGAGACGCTAAAAGAGCATCTGCGAGCATACGCTCGGGCGTGCGATGGCATCTATCTGGCCAGCGCGGCGGCCATCAAGCGTGACCGGAAAGTGCATGCGCGCTTCTACCGCGAGTTCTTGGCACCGTTGTTTCGCGAGGTGATCGACGAGCCGGAGATGAAGTCGCAGGGCAAGCTCCTGGGGTTGAGCGCCTGCGTGGCGCACATCAACAGCACACGCCTTGGGTTTACGCTGAGCGACGATGGCACACGCACGCTGCGTCACTCCTTCGAGGCGGCCATGAGCGTGAAGCCCGATGTGCTTGTGATCCCCGAATGGGATGAGCAGAACGAGAACACCAGCTTGCGCCCGACCGTGGACAATGGTTTCTCGAGCAAGCGCATCATTCGCTACTACATGCGGCAAATCAGAGGACGAAAGCAAAGGCCACTACCAGGCGACGACACCGCCTTGCCCAACCTGATTCTTAGCTACCGCAAGTGCGTGACGCTCGGAGAAGAATTGCGTTTCGAGATGCTCAACGTCCCCGACAGCGAGGTCGGCGGAACGTTTCGGGCGCGGTTGATCCTGCGGGATGCGGATGGCGAGGAGGTCAGGAAGTTTCCCTGGCGGACGTTCCGGGCAGATCGCCTGATGGAGGTCACCGAGACATTGCCGAGCGAGCGTGTGGCTACGCGCTCCGTGCTGATTCCCGAGCTAGTCGTGAGAGGCGTTGATGGCGTGGAGCGACTGGTGGCGAATGGCTGGCGGACCATGCGCGTGAGCGCGACAGCCAACTGGGACTACAAGTGGGTGAAGCAAGGGCTGCGTGACATTGCCGCCGTGCAGGGGGGGTGCGCGCTGTCTGTAGCGTCAGACGATCCGAGCGCTTTGGAGGTGGTCGGCACTGTGTCATGCGCGGATCCCATCGCCTCGGTGGAGCTTGTCGAAAACGGTGCGGTGGTCTATGCGGTGAGCGCGGATCCCCTGGCGTTGCGCGAGAGACGAGGCACGGTGATGCTCGCCGTCAACTACCGGGCTCACCGGCGACTCAAGGTGAAGGGAACCATCGAAGTCCTGGACGGATTGTGCATTTGGCCGCAGAGCTACCAGACCCCCCACTACGGCTGGCGGCTCGATGGCGAAAAAATCAAGCTGATCCGCAATGCCGGCGCCCCCGCGAGAACGGTGTATTTGGCGATCCCGAAGAAAGATGTGGGCACGGCCCGTCTTCGCTGCGAGATCAACGGGTTCGAACGCATCATTCCGGTGGCCGACCTACTGGCACAGCGCATTGTGACTTGGAACGACGACGCAGGTCTGACCATCACCGCCAGCCACTTCACCAAGCAAAATGTGCATCCCCTGCACTTGAAGGAGAAAGAGGTGAAGTTCTCCACGCAACTGGTCCCCGATCTGGCGACAAGTGTGTTTCACCTGCGGGTGATCACGACGAGCGGGCGCATTTGGCGTGGCAAACCCATGCTGCTGTCCGCCGGAGCGGCGGCGAAGACCGTCGAACTGCCCGTCTGGTCGGAAACGCGGGATCGTCCTGTCAGCGTGCGTGTCCAAGCCCGGCGTGTGCCCGACATCGTCTATCCGATGACTGGGCGTCATGGCGGCGCGCTGGTCACTGCGGCCGGGCGGCCCTTCTGGGGAATCCTCGGCGGGTACATCGACAGCGTGACGGGGCGGGGTGGCGCGGTGGGCAGCGATGGCTCCCCCTTTATCCGTGCCAGCACCTATCCCGCGAAGGCGACGCGCACCGCGCCCAAATGGTGCGCAGAGGACGGGCGTTCCTGCCTGCGCTTCGACGGAATGGGGAACTACATCGCTCTGCCGCAGGGCGTGCTGCCTCGACGCGGCGCCTTTCATCTGAGCTTCGACATCAAGCCCCGGATCGCCAAAGAGCAGATTCTGTTTGTGCACCGGCGCCACTATATCGGCTCCCTGACCGTTCGGCTGAAGGCGAATGGCCAGTTGCGGGGAAGTTTCACCACCGACGCGCTGAAGACCTACACCTTTGGCGGCGATTTCAAAGTGCCTGCGGGGGAGTGGTCGCGTGTCGAAGTAATCTACAACCTCGCCGAGATTCGCCTGCGGGTCAATGGGCGCGAGTCGGAGCCCTTTCCCTGCCGGGGCGTTGGGCTCTACGACATGTGCTCCGTGTTCGGCGGTTTCGGCGGCGGTGGCGAGATCGATCCGTTCAGCGGCGCATCCGGTTGGTTCGACGGCTGGCTCTCCGCCCTGCGAATCCAGCACTAGTCGCCTGCTCGTTAGTGGCTCGGGGCCTCCGGGACCGAAGATGAACGGCCACGCACTTGTTCGCGGTCCAGGGACGTCCCGCACCACCACCTGAGGGGCCAAGTTACTTTCTGGAGAGCGCTATAGTACTCGAGCAACACGGCACGACACGGAAACCGATGGAGACGAGAGCATGCAGTTCAACGGATATTTCACGGGCTTTGCGGACGAGGCGGGGAAGGATCTGGACACGCAGATCCGGGCTACGAAAGAGCTGGGCTGGGATTGCATCGAGGCCCGCAACATCGACGGCAAGAACATTCATGACTTGTCGGACGAGGACTTCGACGTGGTGTACGGCAAGCTGCAGGATGCGGGCGTGCGCATCAACTGCTTTGGCTCGAGCATCGCGAACTGGTGCAAGCAGATCACCGATCCCTTCGATTCCTCGCTGGAGGAGACTCGCCGCGCCATTCCGCGCATGAAGCGGCTGGGCACGAAACTCGTGCGGATCATGAGCTTTGCGGTGCTGAAGGATCACGGCCCCGAGGACCAGATGGAGGAGGAGCGCTTCCGCCGTGTGCGGGAGTTGCAGCGGATCTTCACGGACGAGGGGATCACACCCGTGCACGAGAATTGCATGAACTACGGCGGCATGGGCTACACCTACACCCTTCGTCTGCTCGAGAATGTGCCGGGACTCAAGCTCGTGTTCGACACGGGGAATCCCGTGTTCAGCGAGGACCGCTCCAAGGCCGCGCCCTATCCCCGACAGTCCGCCTACAAATTCTACAGCTTCGTCAAGGAGCATGTGGCCTACATTCACATCAAGGACGGCATCTGGAAGGCCGAAGAGGGTAAAACGCAGTTCACCCACGCTGGCGAGGGGCATGGCGATGTGCCCGAGGTCGTCGCGGATCTCATTGGCGCCGGCTACGATGGTGGCATCTCCATCGAGCCCCATTTGGCCGTGGTCTTCCACGACGAATCCGTCGAGTCCGAGGCGGGGGTGCGTTTTGCCAACTATGTCGAGTACGGACGCAGATTCGAAAAATTCATCACGGCTCTCTAATCGACCCACGCCGCCGCCGGGCTTGTCCCGGTGGAGCGAAGATTTGGAAGGAGAACGCGTGTTTCGCCCCACTAGCCATGGGTGGACGCCCCCACATGAACCCCCTCTGCCAATCCGCGATCCTGTACAGGGACGAGCATTTGGTCGCCATCAACAAGCCGAGCGGCATGGTGGTGCACCGCTCGGCCCGGATTCGGCATGCCCCCGCCGCGCTGCAATGCCTGCGCGACCTGATCGGACAGCATGTGTATCCCGTCCACCGTCTGGATCGCGGTACATCCGGAGTACTTCTCTTTGCCCTCAGTTCCGAGGCCGCACGCGAGCTGTGCCTGCTCTTCCGGAACCACCAGGACATTGCCAAGACCTACCTCGCCGTCGTGCGTGGATACACGGACGAGGCGGGGGTGATCGACCACCCTGTGCCAAACGGGACGACGGGTGAGCGCAAGGACGCGGTCTCCCACTACCGGCGCCTGCAAACAGTCGAATTTCCCATCCCCTGCGGACCCTACGAGACAGCGCGCTACTCCCTCGTCGAAGTGACTCCCGAGACTGGACGCTACCATCAGATACGCCGGCATTTTCACCACATCTCCCATCCGGTCGTGGGCGACACCACCCACGGCGACACCACCCACAACGAGCTTTTCCGCAATCATTTTCAGCTCTGGCGCTTGCTGCTGATGGCCGTGAAACTGTCTTTCAAACATCCGTTCACGGGTGCCTCACTGACAATTCAGACGCCTGTGGATGATGCGCTCATGCACGTGTTTCACGACCCGGCTGCTATGCATATGGGCGAGGTGGGACAGTGAATAGAGCGGGTAGGATTGCGAGTTTGGCGCTGGTGTTTTTCGCGGCGGTCTGTGGTCGTGCTCAGGAAGCGGGCGGAATGAATGCACGATTGATTTCCGAGCTGGAGCATCTGGATGTGGTGTGGCAGGAACCGAGTCGGGACAGTTCGGGCTCCATGCCCCTCGGCAACGGCGATGTTGGGATCAATCTGTGGGTTGAACCGGGTGGAGATCTGCTATTCTACATCTCCAAGACCGATGCCTGGAGTGGAAACGGGCGGCTGCTGAAACTCGGCCTTGTTCGCGTGTCGCTCAAGCCCAACCCGTTTGCCGAAGGCGCGCCATTTGTTCAGCGTCTGCGTCTGCTTTTCGGGGACATTGAGATCGTCGCCGGTTCTCCGGGGCGCGAAGTGAAAATCAATGCCTGGGTGGATGCGCACCACCCCGTGATCCAAGTCCACGCATCGTCGGCCACGCTGCGCACGGCACTGACCGTGACGCTGGAACCGTGGCGCACGGAGCGGCGGAATCTGACAGGTGGGGGGGCCGTCGGCGCCCATGGTCTCGCGGGACGGCCCGAACCTATCGTCGTCGATCCCGACAAGATCCTGCAGGGACGCCGGAACAAGATTGTGTGGTATCATCGCAACACGTTCTCCATCTATCCAAAGACTTTGAGGGCGCAGGGCTTGGGCAAGTCCGTGTCCAAGCATCCAGGCCCTCTGCTGAACCGCAGGTTCGGTGGTGTAATTTCCGGCAGCATGCTGCGCACCGTGGACGACCATACGCTTCGCTCGACACGTCCGGTGCGGCACCACGAAACGACCATTCACGTGCACGGCGACGTGTGCGAACTCGAGGAGACCTGGGAGGCGGGTCTGAGAGTCTCCCGGCTTGGCTCGGGCCGCTCGAGTTCGCTGAACCGGCAGAAGCGGCATTGGGCTTGGTGGCGGGACTTCTGGGAGCGCAGTTGGATCTTCGCAGACACGCGAGACAAGGAGGTGCAGCCGCCCGATGGCGTCTGTCCTCTGTCGCGCGGCTATGCGCTGCAGCGCTTCATCAACGCCTGCAGAGGTCGCGGCGGCGCGCCAATCAAGTTCAACGGCAACGTCTTCACTGTGGACACCCTCAACGCGACAAACGAGAACCAGCGGTTCGATGCGGATTTCGACTGGATTCCGGATCAGGATCATGGTGCCGTGTCCATGAATGCGCTCCAGCGCATGCTTCTGCAATGCGAGGGGGACAGCATCCGGATCCTTCCCGCCTGGCCACCGGAGTGGAGTGTCGAGTTCAAGCTGCGCGCGCCTCGTGACACCACAGTCCACGTGCGTTGGCGAGATGGGATTCTGGAGAATCTGACCGTCACCCCCGAGGCGCGGAGGGCGGACGTCGTGTTGCCTCCGTTCGTCCCGAGACCGGTGCCAATGCCGCAACCCACGGTGGAGATGACACCACAGCGACCGTGAGTCTTCCTCGGAGTTCTGGACAACTTCCAGCTCCGGTGTACACTTGAATTGCGTAGGCATACTGTAGAATGTCAAGGGTCCCCGGCGACCCCAAGAAAGGACTCTTTGCATGTCGAGAAGACAGGAACAGGCAGCGATTCGGGCCAACGGCCGACTGCAAGGCGAGTATTTCCGAGTTGATTTCGACGCGCCTGGCATTGTGCCGCATGTGCGTCCCGGGCAGTTCGTGCACCTGCAGCTCCCCGCGTTCGAGCACCGCGTGCTGAGACGGCCGTTCAGCATCTTCGATGTGGACCTTGCCACGGGGCGACTCAGCGTGGTCTACAAGGTGGTGGGCGAGGGAACGCAGCGTCTTTCCAGTCTCGACGCTGGGGTTTGTGTGGATCTGATGGGGCCTCTGGGCAACGGCTACTCCGATGCGCCGTCCGGCAACCGTCCCGTGCTGGTCGCAGGGGGATACGGGTGCGCGGCCACCTACCTGTTCGCCAAACGCTCGCCTGTGCCGTGCACGGTGCTGATCGGTGGGCGCACGGAGGGGGATGTTCTGTTGACGGACGCCTACGAGGCACTGGGTTGCGATGTCCGCGTATCCACGGATGACGGCAGCTTGGGGCACAAGGGCCTAGTCACCGAACTGCTTGAAGCCGTGTTGGTGGAGGAGAGCAACTCGACAGTCGTCGCCTGCGGCCCGAACCCCATGCTCCGAGCAGTCGGCATGGTGTGCGAAACACACGGGATCGACGCGCAGTTGAGCTTGGACCATGTGATGTGCTGCGGGGTCGGCGCCTGCTTCGCCTGCGTGGTCAAGATCAAGACCGACAACGAAGACGGCTGGGAATACATCCGCACCTGCAAGGACGGCCCCGTTTTCCGCGCCTCCCAGGTGAACTGGGATTGAACCCCACACTGGAAAGACTATAAGGCGGCCTCCGCACGGCGAACCGAAAGGCAAGAAACTCTGGCATTCAACTTACCCGAACGGTAAGCTCATGAAAGTGAGTTCTGGAGTTCTGATCTCCTGGCCTGTCTCCGCCTGGGCACCGATACGCTCAGGGCACATTTCATCCCACGGAATCCGTTGCGGAACCAATCCGGATGAGTTCCTGAACAGGACGAGTGCATAGGGAACTCAGAACTCTTTCTTCTCGTCGGCCTTTACTGGCGTGGCGACGTCGCCAAGACGGAAGAGCGCCGCGTCGTCCACATGCACTACATCGTCCGCATCGAAACCACGAAGGAAGACCAGAAACAACAGCTTGGCGACCTTCTCCCCCTCCACTTGTTCCGGGACGTCGAGAACCAAGTGGATCGGCTGCCAAGACCCCTTCACTGCGTTCACTGGCGCACTGGTGGATGCCACGGAAAGCCGTTTCTCATCCGCATTGCGGAAATCCATGGATATTTCAATCAGGCCCAGGCCCTTGACCTCTTCCGGAACGCGCACCCAGGCAATGGCCGCATAGCGTCCGGGCTTTGCCGAGACAGACTGGTGCGGACCACCGCGTTTCACGCCTTTGCAGACGAGGCCGTTCGCGCCGGTACGGGCCGCCGCGCTGGAACGCG
>JAGLDW010001181.1 GCA_023145395.1 Lentisphaeria bacterium
CCTGATTTCTTCCCCAGACAAACACCAACTAGAACTCTGCACTGCGCGGGGTTCTGGGGAACGGGATGACATCGCGGATGTTCGCCATGCCGGTGCAGAACTGGACGACGCGCTCGAATCCCAGACCAAAGCCGGCGTGCGGCACGGTGCCGAAGCGGCGCAGATCCAGATACCACCAGAACTCTTCCGGGTCGAAGCCAAGCTCGAGAATGCGCGCCGTGAGCACGTCCAAACGCTCCTCGCGCTGGCTACCACCAATGATCTCCCCCACCTTCGGCAAGAGCACGTCCATGGCCGCGACCGTCCGACCATCATCGTTCATGCGCATGTAGAACGCCTTGATCTGCTTTGGATAGTCGGTCACGATCACAGGCCGATCAAAAGCCTTTTCGGTCAAGTAGCGCTCGTGCTCCGACTGTAGATCCACCCCCCATTCGACCGGGTACTCGAAGGCTTCGCCGGACGCCTGCAGCAACTTTACCGCCTCCGTGTAGGTGATGCGCTCGAACGGACTCTGCGCCAGCGTCTCGAGCCGTGCGGCCAGGCCCTTGTCGATCCGTTTGTCAAAAAAATCCAAGTCCTCCGAGCAATGCTCCAGAACATGCGAGAAGAGGTATTTGAGGTAGTCCTCTGCCAGGTCGGCGTCGTCAGAGAGATCCGCGAAGGCGATCTCGGGCTCGATCATCCAGAATTCGGCCAGATGCCGACTGGTGTTCGAGTTCTCGGCCCGGAAGGTGGGACCAAAGGTGTAGACATTGCCCAGCGCGCAGGCATAGGTCTCCGCCTCGAGCTGACCACTGACTGTCAGACTTGCACGGCGAGCGAAGAAATCGAGATGATAGTCCACTTCCCCGGCATCCGTGCGAGGAGGTTTGTCGAGATCCAACGTGGTGACCTGGAACATCTCGCCCGCACCCTCGCAGTCGCTGGCGGTGATCACGGGCGTGTGGACGTAGACGAATCCACGCTGCTGGTAGAACGTGTGCGTGGCGTAGGCTAGGGCGTTGCGCACCCGCGCCACCGCGCCAAACGAGTTCGTGCGCGAACGCAGGTGGGCGATCTCGCGCAGACGCTCGAAGGACACCCGCTGCTTGCCTAGGGGGTACTCGGTCGGCTCGCAGAATCCGAGAACACGCAAGGCAGACGCTTGCAGCTCCACCGACTGCTTGCCACCGGGCGATTCGCTGAGCACACCCTCGACCCGCACAGAGGCGCCGGGGAAGAGCTTGAGCACTTCGTCCGCGTAGTTCGGCAGTTTTTCATCCACCACGACCTGTAGATTTGCAAAACAGGAACCATCGTTGAGTTCCAAGAAGGAAAATCCTCCCTTGGAATCGCGGCGGGTGCGCACCCAGCCGGCCACTGTGATTTGCGCGCCAAAATCCCCGCGTGCCAGAACATCGACGATCAATTCACGCTTCATGATTCATGGTCTCCGTGCCCTTCACAGGGGATGTCGCCGCTTCCCCTCCCGGCTTTTCTGCAAACTGCGAGGAAAGAACAAAAACGATAGCGCCAATCAGAGCCCACATCACCATGGCAATGGTCACGATGACCTGGGTCACAGCGGCTTTTGTGCGAGGCTCCGCGCCCAACGCCTCAAGATAGGCAGCGGCCACCGCGTCGCGCGTACCAACCCCCCCCGGCGTGATCGGAATCGCCGCCACCGAGTTGGCGACCTGAGCCGTCAGAAAATAGTCCTGCAGCCCCAGACTCCCCTCACCCAGCGCACGCCCCGAGAGACAGAGACTGAGCCCCAGAACGGAATGCACGCCAATGGCAAGCAGCAATGCCTTGCAGACGGTCATCCGGTGCGACCGATACTGCTCCGTCGCCGCGATCACCCGGTCAAAAATATCGAGGATCGCACCAGGCAACCGTTTCGCGACCAGCTCGACAGTTCGGGCGATGATGCCAAACCGCATGAAACGTCCCCGCATTTCCACGACAAGAATGCCCGCGACTCCTCCCACACTACCCAGGCCCACGACCAACGCGGCGCCTTTCAGCGCCCAGTCCTCAAAACCCAGGATCGTGTCAAGCATCAACAGCACCATCAGACCCGCAATCACACAGAGTCCCAGCACACCGATGATCCGATCGACCATGATGCTGAGCACAGCCTCCGCCTTGCGGTCGGGCGCATGGCGCATGATGTACCCCATCTTCAGAAGATCGCCTGTCACCGCCCCGGGCAGAGCAACATTGAAAAAATGACCGATCAGGGTCAGCCGGACTAGCATGGTAAGCGGAAGATGAATGCCCTGCACGGACAGCAGAAGCCCCCAGCGGATCGAGCCGAACAACAGCGGCAATCCGAACATGGCGATAACGAGAAGAAGTAGAAGTCCATTCCCCGACTGCACCTCGCCGGGCAGATCCGCTCCCGAACTGCGAAGCGTCCCGTAGATCAATCCCAGGGCGAGAACGATGGCGCACGAGGCGCTCGGACGCAGCAGCACCGCCAACGCGACCAGAGCCAACCCCGTCAGACACACACACGTCGCCAAACCCCCGGACGCGCCAGTCAGGGCGGACCAGATGACCGCCGGCGACGAAACACCCAGCAACGCAGCTCGCAGATCCAGTGTGTTCAACCACGTGGCCAGACGAATCGACGACTCCGCGGCAGGCAACTGGGCGATGACACCAAGGGTCGCCTTCAGCAGAAACAGGATAAGCAGAACGCGCACAACACGGCTCACTCGCCGCCTCCAGGACGGTGCATCCACGCCCTTTCCCTCAGAGTTCTCTGTCTGTTCTTCTGCCATCAAGCACAGTCTCCGGTCGTTGTGTCACGCTAGAATGCTCTTCATTCCGCACTGCAGGACCGCTGTTCCTTTCGGGTCCTTGCGAGCCATAAGGGAGCAGCCACACCTTAAGATGCCTTCCGAGCGAAGCAACCGCAAAACATCCATCCCATCGCACCACCACCGTGGACGGTGCCCTCCAGTGGTTTTCCCCGCGGGGGTAAAGAAGACAGGTGTTTTGTCTCCTCCATAGTTGAGTGGCAAAAGTGAAATTTCCCGAAATGCACCTTCCCCTTGAACCGGCACGTTCCAAATGCAATAGTCTGAAAGGCAAAGAGATGAGAAAACGGATTCGAGTGGAGCACATTGAGGCCAACAATGCCGCTGCACGCTGACCGGGAAAAAGCGTAGCGTTCGGGACTGAACACTACCACTGATAGCGAAGGGGGGAAGCGATGGCTCGTGAGATCATTCAGCCGAAGAGTGTCCACTCGACTGCGGGTGTGGGTTATTCTCACGTGGCAAAGGCGGGTAACACCGCCTACATCGCCGGCCAGATCGCCTTGGACGCCGACGGCAACCTGGTTGGGGAAGGCGACATCGAGGCACAGGCTCACCAGGCTTACGCCAATCTGCAGGCCATCCTCGAAGAACTCGGCGGCAGCCTGGGCGACATCGTCAAGATGACCACCTACCTGACCGACCGCAGCCAACTGGAGGCCTTTCGTCGAGTCCGCAACCACTTCCTCGGCAACCCGTTCCCCCCGAACACACTGCTGTTCGTCAGCGGTCTCGCGCAGCCCGACTACCTGATCGAGATCGAAGCCGTCGCTGTTCTCACCAGCGCTCACACAGGCCCAGTCGATGTCGCGTCTGAGCTCTGATTGGACCGAACTGGCCAGACGGGCGGAGACGGCGGTCCTCCGCCGTGTGCCTTGCGCAAAGCACCACCGTGGACGGTGGCCTCCGGTGGTTTTACCGTGCGTAGCCTTTGGGATGGTCGCATCGCCAACGCCAGGCGCTTTCGACAATTTCGTGAATGTCGTCGAACTTGGGTTTCCAACCGAGCGTGGCGCGTGCGGCGGCGGAGTCGCTGATCAGGCGCGGCGGATCGCCTGAGCGGCGCGCAGCTTCGTCCACGCGGAACTCCTGTCCGGAGATCTCGCGCACGGTGTCGATGATGGATCGGACGCTGTGTCCGGCGCCGCTGCCCAGATTGAACGCGCCCACTTCGTGACTCTCGAGCGCCAGCAGATGCGCTTGGGCCAGGTCGAGCACGTGCACGTAGTCGCGGATGCAGGTGCCGTCCGGTGTCGGGTAGTCCGTGCCAAAGATCTTGATCGACTCGCGTTTGCCCTCGGCCGCCTGCATGATGATCGGGATGAGATGCGACTCGGGGTTGTGATCCTCCCCGAAGTTCGGGCTGCAACCCGCCGCGTTGAAGTAGCGAAGCGCCGTGTATTGCAGGCCATGGATTTCGTGGTACCAGCGCAGTATCCGCTCGAACATCAGCTTCGATTCGCCATACGGGTTGACGGGAATCGTCGGCTCTCTCTCGGAAATCGGGATGGTCTTGGGCATGCCATACACAGCGGCCGTGCTGGAGAAGACGATCTTGCGCACGTCATTGTGCGCAGCCGCCTCGAGAAGATTCAGACCGCAGGCAACATTGTTGCGGAAATACTTGCCCGGATCCACCATGGACTCGCCCACCTCGATAAAGGCGGCGAAGTGAATGATGCCCTCCGGCCGGTGAGCGACCATGGCCCGCTCGATGGCCAACGCGTCGCCAAGATCGCCCTGGACAAAGTCAGCGCGCGGATCCACTGCGTCGCGATGCCCCTTCACCAAAGAGTCGAACACCACTACTTCGTGTCCGTTGTCGAGCAGATACTCGCTTGTGCAACTGCCAATGAAGCCGGCGCCGCCAGCGACAAGTACCTTCATGTCACACGTCCTTTTTCAGACGATCGAGGCCAGCCAGTAGCCTGCGAGCCCCCGCCAACATGTGATTCGCAGTTTCCATCGAGTAGGGGGAGCAGCGCGGCGTGGTCTCGTAGCCGCCACGACCGTAGTTGAATCGGTTGGGTATGTAGACTGCTCCGTCCTGATTCAGATTGGCGATCAGGGTGGGATCGCACGCGCTCATCTCGTTGCGAATGGTCAGTCCGTTCTCGACGAAGGGCTCTCCAGGCAAGGTCACAAGGAGCGCGTCACCTAGCCCGAGAGCATGCAACTCGAACGTGCGGTCTGCCCGGTCCTCAGCGACGATCAGCAACCGGTCCGCGAAGTAGCGCAGTGCGGCGGGAGAACCCGTGGCCAGGTCTTCGCTGGTGAGCTGACGACTCTCGTCGTACTCGCAGGTGACTACTATCTGTCGCGCCTCGGAAAGCTCCTCCTCTGAGATCTCACGCGGCCCCGTGGTGAAACTCTCCACACCCATGACAAGTTCCTGGGACTGGCTCGGCCGAAGTGCGCCGAGCACTTCCTGGATGCGTTCCGCATAGCCTGTGCCGATGCGCCTGGCAGTCTCGTAGCTGGATTGTTTCTCCACACCATCCGGATCGAGATGATTGATATTCCCCTCGCAGCCGTTCAGGGGAATCACCCGCAGACCGGGGTTCTGCTCTTCGAGTGTGCGTGCGACAAATCCGGGCCAATCCCCAGATACACCACAGCCCTCGATCGTGTCGGCATGGTTCACAATGTTCGCCAGCAACACCTCCAGACCCTCGTCGGTCTCGATGCCCACAAGTCCGATGACTGGATCGATGGGACCCTCGGGGCGCACGATGTCCGGATGGCGGCGCGGCGGGTTGGTGATCACCGTGCCGTCTTTCATCCAATAGCGTCGATTGAACGCAAACCGGTCGTCGGAAGTCGATCCCGTGACAAAGCGGCCCGGCTTGAGTGAGGCGAAGGCCTCGTGCAGCGCCGCGATGGCATGCTCGATCAGCGATGCGGTGTATTCTGGATTCCCACCCCGTCTGTGGCCTCGAATCTCGGGTGCGGTATGGGTGTGGCTTGCCGTGAAGAGAATGTTCTCGGGTGCAAGTCCCTCAATGTCGCCGCAGGCGCCGCGCACAGCCTCCATGATCTCATTGGAGACGGTCACCAGGTCAAACTGCATGAGGGCGGCCGACCGACCGCCCTGACGCAGCGCCAGCGCGCGCACCAGAAGATCGTCCAGCACCATCTCCCACGGCCGGAGATTGAAGTAGCCGGCCAGAGACACAGGCACAGTGGGCGTGATCACCCGACTGGACAAACCGAAACGCAGATCGACCATTTTCTCGTCTCCCGCTATTTTCCGTCCCGATCGCGAACCCACTGCTTTGCGCTTTCCTGGAATTCGCGGCGCGCTCCTTCGTCACCCATCTCCTTGAGGAAACGCTGGAACAGGGCGAAGAACACCTTGCGAAAGGTGTACAGGTTGGTCATGCGCTCGTCGAAGACGCTGTGCGGGTCCATGGCCTCGCCCTCCGGAAGCTTCAAGCCCCGAAACACGAAGTTGTCCGCGTCGAGGGTAAGGCTCCACTCCTCGCCCTGTCCACGCATCAAAAGGACCTTGGCCTGCTTGAGCTTTTTGCCAACGGTCAGCGCGGCCTTCGCCTCGGCGCTGACGGTGGGCATGCCCTTGCGAATCACCGATTCGAAAGCGCCCGCGCCCTCCGCCACAAAGGTCAGCGGTCCATCCACCATCAGGCTGAACTCCCCCAGCTTGCTCTGTGGCAGAACTCCGCCCCGCTGCTCCTGGAAGAACCAGAGCCAAGTGAGAAAGCTCTGCCCCAGAGTGCCCGCCGCATCACCGTCGCCCATTTCAGGGGAGATGTTCAGCGGGGGAATCGAGTCTGGGTCGATTTCAAACATCTCGGAGGCAACCACTTCGGGCACCAGAGGCACCGGCTCGAAACCAATCACATCGCAGAAGGAGCCGAGGAACATCTCCAACTGCTTCTCGCTCGCCGCCCCAACGTACAGCACGTTGTCACTCGTGTCGATGGTGAAGTAGGTGCCCGAGAGCTGAGGTGGCATCTGCGGCAGAAGACGCTCCGTGACATCCTCCTTGATGGTCTTGCGCTGCTTGCGCCCGAGTGTCTCCTTGCCATCCGCGGCCATCTGGGAAAGCTCCTCCATGCGGCACTCCGCCTTCAGCAGTGCGGAGGGAATCTTGCGCTCGGCCTTGCGCAGGCAGAGATGCATGTGCCCGCCCAGGACCGAGGTTTCCTCGTCAATGCGGCGTTCGAGCAAGTGGCGAGCCGAGACCCAGCCCCATTTCGGTTCGTCGCGCACATGTTCCAACGACGCGGCCGCGTTCGCCGCAAACCGCTCAAGAGCATCGTCCGGCATGGCCTGCGGCAAGGCGCAGATGCGAAAAGTGACGTTTCCCTGGTCGAATGGCATGAAGAAATGCTCCTTTGGGTACTGTGCAGTGAGAAACTGGCAACGGCTACGTACCATAGCGCGCGTTTGCCGGTGTGCAGAGAAGTCAGCGCGGACACACACACGAAAAAAAACAGTGTCCCGCCCGTTGCTTCAGCGCCAGCCCGAGCGTAGGGTATGCACGTTTATTCAGGAAGGAATTTGGCGCGATGTCCCAAAAGAAAACACAGAGAAACATCTCCATCGTTGATGTTGCCGAAAGGGCAGGCTTCTCCATTTCAACGGTCTCGCTGGTGATGAATAATCGGCCCAATGTGGCCGCGGAGACAGCCGATGCCATCTGGAAGGCTGTTCGTGAACTAGGATACAAACCCGGCGCCAATGGCAAGAAGCGCGGCCCGAAGGCCGGAGTGAGACGCGCGGTCACCGGGACACCAAGAGTCTTGCTCATCGTGCTCGAGGAAGCGCAGAAAATCAGAGACTGCCCCCTCCAGAACGAGATGCTTATGGGAATAGAGAAGGCATTGCGCAAGAGGATGATGGAACTGCTTCTACGGTGCTGTCCAACCGATGACCAGGCACGGGAGTTCATCCGGGATTCGAAAGCCGATGGCGTGATCGTCTTCGGCAACGCCAAGGCGGATGGTCTGGTCGATCTCCTGCACCAACGCGCATGCGTGCAGATCCTGGGACCTCCACCTCCTGGAAACAAGTGGGACCACGTGTCCACCGATCATTTCCTCGCCGGTTCCCTGGCCGCACGGCATCTGATCCAGAAAGGCGCCAGCCAAATCGCCTGCATCGGAGCCTGCGCCTCCTCATTTCCCGAATGCAGAAATGGGTTTGAGGCGGCCGCAGACAAAGCCAAGGTGCCTTTCTCCGTTTTTGGGAACAGCGCTGTGGTCAATCAAAGCGGAGGGGGAGTCGCCATGGATGGCGAAATCATGGGAAGCCTCGTCTCGGGGGCACTGGCCCAGAACACACTGCCGAAGGGCCTCTTCGTCGAATGTTCCTCCATGCTTTCGACTCTGTTCCGGGCACTGCGCGCGCAGGGCGTGGAACCTGGGCGCGACATGGCCTGCGTCACCTGCCACCGTCCCGCCATCTGCTCCGATCTTGAACACCGCGCTGTCCCGGCCGTCTGCCTCCATCTCTCGCAAATTGGCGAACAGGCAGCGGACCAAGTCGCCTGGCGGATAGGGCACCGGAATGAACCACGGGTGCGGCGGCTGGTCAGTCCGTCTCTTAGGATCGACACGGAAAGTTCTTCACATTTTGGCGAGAGTGTCGGATGG
>JAGLDW010001182.1 GCA_023145395.1 Lentisphaeria bacterium
ATCCGCGGTTGGTCGTCGGTTCATCAGCGGGATCTCATGGTGGGGCAGGGATTCGAGATGCTGCGGTGAGCACGATCCGAGTGAAGCTGCCAACGGCGCTCTCTCTGCAGTCTCCCTCACCGACGAAGGAGGTGGGGGAGATGCCCGGCAGGGCAGAGACACCCCTTGTTCGTAATTGTCAAGCGGCGATCGCTTCGATGACGGGTTGTCGGTGTGCCCACGCGATATCTTCGTTGTAGGCGGCGTGATGTTCGAGACAGCCGTGGAGGATCCCGACAAGCCTGTTCGCGAGGGCTCGTAAGGCTTTGCGATGGTGGTCGCCTTTGGCTTTGCGTTCGTCGTAGTAGGTCCGGGAGCCTTCACTGGCTCCCAGTGACGTGAATGCCCAACGGAGCGCAGCGTCTTTGAGCCGGTCGTTGCCGATGTAGCGTGCGGTGACGGTCTTGGTGGTTCCTGACGCTCTGGTCAACGGCGACGTTCCCGCATAGTTTCTGCGAGACTTCGCGGTGGCATAGCGGTTCGGATCATCTCCGAACTCGCCAAGTATCCGGGCGCCGAGCACATCTGCGAGTCCAGGCATTGACAGGTAGATGGCGGCGTCCGGGTGCGCGTGGAAGGCTTCTGCGAGTTCCGTTTCCAACTCAGCGATCTGGATGTCGATCGTTGCAATAACGGCCAGGATCGCCGTGGCGGCTGTCCCGAACCCTTCTTCGAGCTTCGGGGCTGTTGCGAGGTGGCGGGTGCGGAGCACGTCTTGGATCTCGACTGTTCGTCGGTCGAGGTTCCGTTGCCGGCCGCCCTTCTTGAGCGCGGCACGGATCTGGGGTTTGGTGAGCCGGGCCCCCACGGTGGGCGTGGGTGCAGCACTCAACACAGCAACAGCGTCGCGGTGTGCCAGATCCTTGAAAGCCTCCAACGCTGCGGGGTAGTACTCGCGCATCATCGACCGGAGCCTGTTCGCATGCCGGCGTTTCTCCCACACCATCGTCTGATGCGTCCGAGCCAACACCTTGATCATCTCTGCTTCGGGCGTGTCGCCAGCGACCTGCCGGTGGAGATGCCGATCAGTGCGGACCAGATCGGCGAGCATCTTGGCGTCGCCACGATCCGATTTCGCACCCGACACGTGATGCCGGTCCCGATACCTCGACGCAGCAAACGGGTTGATCACATACACCTGATACCCGGCTGCGACCAGGGCATGGACCCACAAGCCTCGATCCGTCTCGATCCCGACAACCACCTCAGCGGGATCCGGTGCGAACTCGCTGACGATCCCATGGAGTTCGGATACGCCTTCGATGCCCTCGGACAATCGCCGATACGCCAACCGGTCACCGGTCTCGTCCATCACCCAGACGTCGTGATGGGCCTCAGCCCAATCATTACCAACAAAGATCATTGCTCCTTCTCCTTCCACTGCCGACGTGGCCTGTTGAGCCGAAGGGAACCTGGCGAAGTCCTAATGGATCAGTGCTCAAAGGCACGACACCCCAACAGTGCTCCAGGTCTCCTCCCTCACCGACCGGCCGGGGCACGATCTCTGCCTAGGAATCAAACGCTCCAGGGGGCGCCAGTGCTCACCGGCCGACGGCTCAGGAACCAGCCTGCCACAACAAGCCGATACACCCCCATTAGGGGGCTCTGAATGCCGTCG
>JAGLDW010001183.1 GCA_023145395.1 Lentisphaeria bacterium
GGGAGGAACGGGTGGGAGCGCGTGAGGTCGCCTTGGGATCGACGGATACCGGGATGAAACAGCGGGCCGACGATTGGCGACGCCCGCAGCTACACAGAGCGAACGACGGACGGCAAGGAGCGGATCGATGAATGGCAAGCATTGGCTGGGACTGGTAGCGGGATTACTGATGGTGTGGGCGTGGCCGGCGGATGCGCAGGTGGCGAAGCCCCGGCGGGTCGGCGACGCGAAGACGGTGGACCTTGGCGGCGGGGTCAAGCTGGAGTTGGTGTGGTGTCCTCCGGGGACGTTCACGATGGGCAGCTCGAGGGTCGAACGCCGGGCGGCGGTTGCCGCAGGCGGCAAGTTCGTGCACTACAAGGACGAGACGCAGCACAAGGTGACGCTGACGAAGGGGTTCTGGCTTGGGAAATACGAGGTGACGCAGCGGCAGTGGCAGTCGGTGATGGGCAAGAACCCCTCGTACTTCAAGAGTGCCGGTCTCGACGCTCCGGTGGAGTCGGTGTCCTGGAACGACTGCCAGGAGTTCGTTAGGAGGCTCACCGCCCCCGCTGGCCACGAGTACCGCTTGCCCACGGAGGCCGAGTGGGAGTATGCAGCACGGGGCGGCCCGCTTTCCAAGGGGTCCGCCTACTCGGGTTCCAACGATGCGGATGATGTGGCTTGGTACTACGGGACCTCCGGAGAGCATCGGTTGGACGATGCAAAGTGGGCCGCGAAGAAACTGTCTAAGAACAAGTGCCGCCCGCATCCAGTGGGGCAGAAGACGCCAAACGAGCTGGGACTGTATGACATGACCGGGAACGTGGGTGAATGGTGCCAGGACTGGTATGGAGACTATCCGTCGGGTGCCGTGACCGACCCCGCTGGTGCTGGAAAAGGCTTGGTCCGCGGGTTCCGTGGCGGCAGTTGGAGCGACATCGCCAGGTTCTGCCGTTCGGCCTACCGCTTCAGGTACGTCCCGTCGTTCTCTTACGACTACCTCGGGTTCCGCGTCGCTCTCGCCCCAGTTCGATGAGGGCGTTCCGCTCCACCTGTTCGAGCCAGGCAGGTTCTCGATTTTGGTTTTCAGGGATGACAGAGGACATCCGGGGGATCACCATGCCATTTCCATGTCAAGCACGCAATTTCCGGAAGCCCCCTCATTGTCCTCGACGGCGGGCGCGACCGCAGCGTTCTTGGTCGGGCGCTATCTCGCCCGGGACGCGATCGCCCGCCGGGTGGCGGGCAAGGCCAAATCCGGCCGTTTCCACTGGCATATGCTGCATCCCTCGGCTACCTTCCTTCCGTGGTCGAAAGGAAATTCCTATTCCTCCCTCGGCTACCTTCCTTCCGTGGCCGAAAGGAAATTCCTATTCCTAAGCTCAACCAAAATGGTAGATGTCAGATTGATGGACTTCTTGCACGTTCAATCAAGAATCTTCATTATGCGTACTACGATCTTTGCATGGATTGCCTTGCTGGGCCTTTCCGTGGGCAGTGTCTCTCAGGCTGCGGGACCGCTCAAGATTCATCCAGAGAATCCTCGCTACGTCGCGGACCATGACGGCAACGCGATCTTCCTCACCGGTTCCCACACATGGGCCGCCTTTCAAGAACGTGGTGTCGAGGGCGAAACGCCGGACTTCGACTACGAGGAGTATCTCGAATTCCTCAAGAAGCATGGTCACAATTTCATGCGGCTTTGGACTTGGGAGCACGCTCAATGGATGCAGTTCACCGGCGCTGACGTGCCGATCCGCTACACCCCCAATCCCTACCTTCGGACCGGGCCCGGTCGCGCACTCGATGGAAAACCAAAGTTCGATGTAACGAAGTTCAACCCCGAGTACTTCAAGCGATTGAGGAAAAGAGTTGAAATGGCCGGGGAACGCGAGATCTACGTCTCCGTGATGCTCTTTCAGGGGTTCAGCCTTTCAAAGACCCGAGGGGACAAGAAGAAAGGGAACGCCTGGCACGGGCACCCCTTTAATCCACGGAATAATATCAACGGCATCGACGGCAACCCCAGTCACAATGATACGGGCCATGAGGTGCAGCAATTGGTGATGCCAGAGATCACGGCACTGCAAGAGGCATTTATCCGCAAGACCATCGACACAATCGGGGACCTGGACAACGTTCTCTGGGAGATTTGTAACGAAAGCCCGGGCAGATCGCCGGAGTGGCAATATCACATGATCCACGTCATCAAGAAATACGAATCTGGGCGACCCACCCAGCATCTGGTCGGCATGACCGGGACACCGCTCAAGGTGGACGTGCTCCTGGCGAGTCCAGCCGACTGGATCTCGCCCAATACGCCCGCCTTCATCGACGATCCGCCGGCGAACGATGGCGCAAAGATTGTGATCACCGACAGCGATCACTGCGCCCCGTGGAAGTTTGATATTCTTTGGCCGTGGAAGCACCTGCTTCGCGGGAATCATTTCATTCTGATGGACGGCTATCGCGACTATCGGACTGGCTCAGGCTCACCTGAGAAGCCCTTGGCCGAGTGGGACGACTGCCGTGATGCCATGGGGCAAGCGCGGCGATTGTCGGAGCAAATCGACTTGGCCTCGATGCGACCCAATCCGAAGTTGGCATCGACCGGTTATTGCCTCGCCAGCGAAGGGGTGGAGTATGTCACTTTGCTTCCCGGAAGTACGAAGGGCCCGCTGCAGATGACCTTGCCGCCCGGCAAGTACACTGTCGAGTGGGTGCGATTGGTTCGAGGCTCGCCGACTGCCGTCAAACCGATCCAGGTGAAGGGGGAGTTCCATGAGTTCAGGCTCCCTTGGGACGGCCCCTCCGTGCTGCACTTGAAGAGGGCTGAAATCCGATAATTCAGATTGTCGTAGCCGGCCAACGACTAATGCTCGATGACATGGGTTGTTAGGCGGGAGTGAAACTCGCCAGACTGACAACCCATGAACACTGAGACAGAATCCACTCCTACCGACTCCCGTGAATCCACCAAGTTTGGGATCGACGCTCACGCCAAGTGGCTCTGCGATTTGAGTGCAGACCTCGTAATGTAAGCGTCAAGTACAGGGCATGGTGCGGAGAGTGATTTGGCGGACCACAGTATGGGTGGCGTGATCAGACTGCGGGGGTCTTTTTTTTCACGCGTGTCCCCCACTGGCCGGGGAGCAGTTCCCCGAGGCGGTTGGCCGGGAGGTCGAGCAACCGGTCGAAGACGTCCTTCATGTATTCACCATCAGTTCGGGTCGGCCCCAATGCCGCTACCAAATGCCGTGACAGGGGATTTCGAGATCACTACGAACGCCAGGAAGCGTGCTCACCCCAAGCGCAGACTCCGCAGACGCTCTGTGAGATGCCGGTAGTGGTCGAACGGGCATTCCATTGGCGGCATGTCGTCCAGTGCGGGCAGAAATCCCCCCGCCTCGATCAACGGCATCAGCTGGTCAAGCTCTTGATCAATCGCCGCCGGACCGGCAAGCAGCGCCTCCTTCGATATGTTCCCCCCCAGCAGTAGTTTCCGGCCGTAGCGCTTGCGCAACTCGCTTGCATCCATACCGGCAATGCGCTCCAGTGGCCAGGTGCAGTTGAACCCGTGTTCGAGCATGTCCGGCAGCAACGCGTCGAACTGGCCCGCACTCCATTGGCAGACAACCGGCACGTTGCGATCCTGAAGCGCTTGCATGATGGGGTCCTGATGAGGGTACCAGAATTCCGCGTAGGTCCGGGGGGAGATCAACGGTCCGTTCTTGCCGGCCAAGTCTTCGTTGAACAGCGCAAAATCGATCTTCACATCGGCGGGAATCCGCCGGATCCCAGCCAGGCAGAGACGACTGCCGCAGGCGAACATGTCATGCACCATGTCAGGCATGTCGTGGAACGCCATCAGGAACCGTTCCATCCCCATGGTGTAGAAGCCGAGCCGGAAAAAGAACGGAAAAAAGCAGAGCCCCACCGGGTTCGGCGACTCGTTGAAGCGCCGGATCAAGGCCGGTCCCCAGTCTTTGCGAATGCGTCCCGGAGAGTTCGGGTCCAGTCGCCACTTGTACCGCTCCCAGTCCTCGCGCGTCTTGATCGGGTGATCGATGTGTCCATAGAATGTGGATGGTGCAGTCTTGTCGCGTTGCACCGTCGCCCCCATGCCAGTGGTCATCACAATGTACTGTTCGTCTTCGTGGAGTGTTTTTTCCTCGAATGGTGGGTCCGGCGAGACCCCGACACCGCCGATGTACACCAGCTGGTCCAGGCCGAGAAACTCGACCGGCGACTGAGCAGTCGGCAATCCTTCGCGATGCCAACGCTCGATGGCCGACTGCTCGAACGGCTCCATCGCCAGTACGGGCAGACGGTCCACCGGCTCATAGCGCATGATGCGCAGGAATCGCTCACGTGCATTCATCGTCACTCGCTGCTGCTGATGCTTGTGTGATTGGGACGGAAGGAGTGCGGTGGCGAATCTAGTGGCAGGGGCGAGAATTCCGAGCACTGCACGACTAGGTTTGCCCATGCCTTCTGGCAATCAGTTCCGCGAGACAGTCTTGCTAGAGAGCAAACAGGTACATTCTCCGGACGAAGCCGGCACGGAAAGGGAGAACATGACGACACGGCACCGACAACTCGCCTCGATGCTCCGACGTTTCGGCATCCGCACGGTCGCAGCTCTTCTGTGCCTGGCGGCAGCAGTGCGTGCGGAACAGGTTGGCTGCTACATCAGCGTCGGTGACAACGATTGGGTGTGGCGCAGTCCCCCGGTCAATTCGGAGGCAAGCATCGCGGCGTTTTTCGACACACTGCAGCAGGTCTTCAACGTCAACCGGATCTACTGGCGCGGATTCCAGAGCGAAGTCCTTGTCGGCAATTCGGTTCTCAGACCCGAAAACTTCCAGTCCCATGCCTTCTGGCAGTGGGAGCGATTTCTCGCGGAGAAGGTTGGGACGTCCCGGAAAGCGATCGCTGCGGCGCACCAGCGGGACATGGACGTATGGGGCATGACGGCGCTCTTCGACCACGGTGCGCATGCCCGGATCGACACGGCTTCGATGGGCACACCAGCGCCTTTTGAAGACGTGTTGCGCGTGCAGCATCCGGAGTATGCGCCCATCGACCGCCACGGCATCCGGCGCCAGGCCGGCCCCATCGAGTTTGCCTACCCGGCTGCACGTTCCGCGCTGGTCGAGCGGTATGTCAACCACGCCGTGAGCGGCGGCTATGATGGCCTGATGTTCTATACGTATGTCGAACACTTCTCTCTCAGGTACGAAGACGAATACGGCTTCAGCGCCCCCATCGTCGCCGAGTACAAGCGACGGTATGGACGGGACATACGCACAGAGACTTTTGACAAGCATGCGTGGTATCGGCTGCGTGGTGAATATGTGACCCAGTTTCTGCGCGAGCTGCATGCCGCGTTCAAGCAGAACGGCAAGAAACTCGGAGTTGCCATCGATCCGCAGAACCCCAACCTGCCGGCGCCGTGGCTCTGCGCCCCCGACGTACGGCCGACCGGCCGATTCCATCTGGACTGGGAAGGCTGGGTGCGGGAGGGAATCGTCGACGAGATCATGGTCTACTGCAATGGCGCACTCGAGAAGGGGTTGAACACCGTGCTGGCCGTTGCCGAGGACACCGACTGCACCGTGTCCACGATCCACAGCGCCCCCTGGCCCGCACGCCATCAGCACCTGGGTCAGGCCGGTGTCCGACGAGTGGTGGTCGGGAGCTACGACTATTTCGAGTGGGGCTACAAGGAAGAGCAACCAGTCGCCGCGCTGGAAGGTGACGATTTTCTCGCGAAGCTCCGTGTGTTGCGGCAGATCGAGGAGAAAAAGACCAACGTTTCGACGAAGAGGATCCTTGCGACTGCCAACGACGCGAATGTGTTCGTCCGGCGCCAGGCTCTACGCACCCTCGCGTCCCTGGCTCCACCCGAGGCGAAAACCGCGCTCGAAACCG
>JAGLDW010001184.1 GCA_023145395.1 Lentisphaeria bacterium
ATGGCTGTCGATGGCCTGACCAAGATCAACGACCCGGAAAGCGTCGAGAAGATTCGCGCCGCGATGCGTGCCAGAACCACATTCCAGTTCGAGAATGCCGTCACCAGTTGCCTGGCCAACATGCCGGCGAAGCGCACAGCCCAAATCGTCGTCGGTTGCAGCGATGCCAACGTCGCAGTGCGCCGCGTCACGACCTACGCTCTGGGGCGGGGAACGATTCGTCGCGAGTCCGTGACGCACTTGCTCAAAGCGATCGACGATCCTGACGCCCATGTGCGTTTCTGCGCCGCCTATAGTCTGAACCGATTCAGCTATCTTCCCCGGGTTGGCGATGCCCTGCTGGTGCGCCTTGACCGGGAGCAGCATCCGTCCGTGCGCAACCGAATCGCCATTTCGCTCCAGGCCTGTTTCCGAAGCAAGTCGCGCTGGGTTAGCCGACGGCAGCTACGGGCTCTGGAAGCGCTGTCGGCATGCTTTCTGAGCTTTGGCGAGAATGGAGGTCGACCGGATGCGGACTGGAGCTTCCGCCCCGTCGGAAACGCTCTGCTCGGCCTGGGACCGCGTGGCCGTGATGTTCTGGAAAATGCGATGAATCAACGCGGCGACAGGCAGTTGGCGGACTTCGCATGGCGGATCCTGCATGTCCCCCAGACCGGGGGGAGCTATGCGACCTGCACCGAGGCCGAGGCAGAGAAAGGCTACCGCCAACATCCCAAACACAGCAACTGGGCGCCAGTCGAGCCAAAGTCCACTCCTCCCGAACCGGAGAGAGTGCCCTATCTGTCCCAGAATTTCAACGCATTGACCCCCTATGCCAAAGGCAAACTTGGCGACTATTTCCACGAGGTCGGCGAGTGGCGCACATTCGGCGACGTCAGTCCCGAGCCTGTCATTCAGTCCGCCATCAAGCGTGGCGAGCAAGGCAATGCGGTGCGTCTGCAGCGTGGCGGCAAGGGTGCTCAACATACACTGCAGGTCTTGCGTATTGACTATCGATTGACCAACGAACACGCGATCATCGAATTCTGGGCCTACCGTGCCACGGCGAATGCCGCCCTTGCAGCGACCTGGAAGGATTCCGGCTCAGGCGACTACTATGTCGGCGTCAACATCGGACCGAGTGGCCAAATCGCGGTGCTTGATGGAAATCGCGCCTGGAGCAGGACCGATGCAGTGATCCCGCACGGTGTGTGGCAGAGAATACGGCTCGACATTGACGGTGCGAAACTGACGTACGGCGTCAGCATCGGGGCGGACAAGCTGAAACCGATCCGCCAAGGCATGCCCTTGGCCGCAGAGGCGACCTACAACATCCTCACCTTTGCCCCCCAAGCTCCCGAAGGTGGAATCGTGTACCTCGACGACGTCTCGGTAACTGTACCGAACCCGGCGAAATAATGCCGGCACCGCCAAACGACAGCGGCAAGCACCTCGCACAGCGGGTGAAATCGGCTGAGAAAAAGGTGGGGTGGCAATCCAGAAAGCTGCCGGAGAAAAACCGCGAATGAACGCGAATGAACGAAAATTGAAAGAGTTGATCGAAGGCGGCGAGGGCATCTCGGTCGAGTTCAAGGCATGCCGAAAGCAGATCAGCCGGAATGTCTATGAGACGGTTTGTGCCTTCCTGAACCAGCATGGAGGCACGATTCTTCTGGGTGTCCAGGATTCGGGCGAGGTGACCGGCATCGACGCGGATGCAGTGGGCCAAACCAGCAAAGACTTCGTTACGGCCATCAACAATCCGCAGAAGCTAACCCCACCCACCTATTTGTCTATTGATGAGGTGGAGTTGGAAGGGAAGAAACTGCTGCGGATCTATGTGCCGGAAAGCTCCCAGGTACATAGGTGCAACGGTCGCATCTACGACAGGAATGAAGACGGCGATCTGGACATCACCGACCATACCGCCCAGGTGGCGCGTCTCTACCAGCGTAAGCAAGCCACCTACAGCGAGAACAAGGTGTATCCCTGGATACAACTTGATGATCTGCGGCCGGAGCTGATTGAAAGGTGCCGGAAACATGTGCGGATCAATGCAGACAGCCACCCTTGGGCGGGCATCGATGACCTACAACTGCTCAAAAGCGCCCAGCTCTATCAGGCAGATCCGAAGACGGGGAAATGTGGAGTCACTTTGGCCGGAATTATGCTATTCGGGACGGATTCGCTGATTTTGCAGGTCTGCCCGGCCCATCGCACTGACCTGATCCTGCGCAAGATCAACCTCGACCGTTACGACGATCGTGATCTGGTGCGAACCAACCTGCTCGATAGCTACGACCGCATCCTGGCTTTCGTCAAGAAACATCTGCCGGACCCGTTCTACCTGGAAGGAATCGAGCGGAGGAGCCTGCGAAATGCCATTTTCCGGGAAGTCGCATCCAACATGCTGATTCACCGAGAGTATGCGAGCGGCGTTCCCGCACGGCTCATTATCGAATACGGCAAAGTGACCACCTACAACGCCAACCGTCCCCATGGGTTTGGGACACTCAACCCGGAAACCTTCACCCCCTATCCCAAAAATCCGGTCATTGGCGCCTTTTTTCGGGAAATGGATCGAGCCGACGAGTTGGGTTCCGGCATGCGCAAGATGATGCTATACGGCAAGAAATACGGTGGAGCGGATCCACAGCTCATCGAAGGCGATGTATTCCGCATGATCATCAGCGTGCCGGAGTTTGGCGAAAACCCAGCAGCGGACCACGAAACCGGGGAAGTCGGGGCCCAAGAGGCCCAAGAGGCCCAAGTCACCGCCCAAGTCACCGCACAAGTCACCACACAAGTCACCGCACAAGTCACCGCACAAGTTGCAGAGTGTTGTAGAGAGCAACCGCAACCCGCCAAAGCCATCATGCAGTCGCTGGGCCTGAAGCACTGGAAGACATTCCAGACAAACTACCTCCAGCCTCTGATCGAGTTGGAAGTATTGGAACGCACCATCCCCGACAAGCCGCGCAGCAGCAAGCAGAAGTACTGCCTGACCGCCAAAGGCCGAACATGGCTGGAGGAGAACTGTGAATGAATTGGCTTGAGGCATTTATGAAGAAGGAGCTTTGGTTGATGGCAGGACTACTCTCTGTTGTGATCGTGCAGACGGCGTGCCAAGCACAGGAGTTCAAGCCGGACTGGGGGGAGATGTGGACTCCCGCCCTGCCCTCGCAGGAGCGTCATCCGCATCTCTTCTACGACGAGACGGACCGCAAGCAAATGCTGGACCGCCTGCGTGCCGAGCCGTACGCACGCTGGTGGAAGGGACTGCAACGAAGGGGCATCCGCAGCACTCCGGCAGTGAAATGGTGGTTGCTGG
>JAGLDW010001185.1 GCA_023145395.1 Lentisphaeria bacterium
GCCTGCCTCGGCCCTCAAAATGAAACTCAAAATGTGAGTTATGGTTAAACACTGTAGCTTGCGAGCACCGAATTCTCCATCTTCTGAATTGGCATCTTTTCTCAAACTTTTTACACGCTTTTACATCGTTTCTGCTCTTTGGCGCTGCCTGCTGATATACTGAGTTCAGATGTCCAACTTGCGCCGTCAATGGCACTAGTGCCGAGGGCATTTCCGGTATTGCGCATCCAGACAGGAGAAAAAGGAGTGGGGGCGATGAAAATGCATAAGGTATTCTGCGTGGTGGCTGCATTGCTTCTGGTTGCCGAGGCATCGGCTCAGACTGTGGTGGGAGGAGGGCCGCGTGGCTTTGTGGCCCACAGCAACTTGATCATGCCGCAGTCGCGCGTCGTGCGCTTTGCCCCGCCGACTCCCCAACCCAATCCGATGGTGCGCATCACCGAGGTCCGGGGAGTCGTGACGATCACCGGCAGCATGGCTGTCACCACCCTTGATGTGGAGCTGGAGAATCCGGCCAATGCTGTTCAGGAAGCGGAACTGCTCCTGCCGGTTCCGGCGGGTGCGGTGATCAAGGGGCTGGATTTCAAGGGGGCGGCAAAGGAACCCACCGCCAGGATCCTGCCGCATGACGAAGCACGAAGGCTGTACGACTCAATTGTCGCCAAGACCCGCGACCCGGCACTGCTGGAGTTTGCGGGGCTCAACCTCCTGCGCTCCAGTGTGTTTCCCGTACCGGCGCGGGGTGAACAGACCATCCGCGTGGTGTACGAGACCCTGTGCAAGCGAACCGGCAACCGCATGGAATATGTGCTGCCGCGCAGTGCGGATCTCGCCTATCGCGTTCCCTGGAGAATCTCCTTTAGCTGGCAGGTAAAGGGAGGCTTGGCCACGCTCTACAGTCCCAGTCACGCAATTGCCGACGAACGCATGTCCCCGCAGAGAATCCAGGGAGCGCTGACCCGTGCGGCCAGAACCGAGCCGGGAAGCTTTGTTCTCTGTGCGGTGGACAAGACCGGCCCCATTTCAGCATCGCTGATCGCCTGTCCGGAGAAAGGGGGCGGCGGGTACTTCATGCTGCTGGCCGGGCTGCCCGAAAAGGAGGAGTCGAAAGATAGGATCAAGCGACAGATCACTCTGGTCATCGACCGTTCCGGCTCGATGGCGGGAGACAAGATCGAACAGGTTCGCGAAGCCGCACGGCAGGTGGTGGCCGGACTGGAGGACGGAGAACGTTTCAACCTGATTGTCTACAACGATGTCGTGGAGAAATTTTCCTCCCAGCCCGTTGCGAAGTCCGCGGAGACTGAAAAGGCGGCGGCTCGGTTCATCGATGCGATCCGTGCCCGCGGCGGAACCAACATTCACGATGCTCTTCTGGAGAGCATGCGTGCCAAACCCAAGGATGACGCCTTGCCGATGGTGCTGTTCCTGACCGACGGTCTGCCTACCGTGGGAGAGACTTCCGAAGTCAAGATCCGCGACCTTGTCCGCAAGGAGAATCCCCACCGATGCCGGGTGTTCACCTTTGGCGTGGGGAACGATGTGAATACGCCGCTGCTCGAGGCGGTGGCGCTGGACACCCGTGCCTCACCGACATTCGTCGCGCCCGAGGAGGAAGTCGAGCTGAAAGTGGCGCAGGTCTACAGCAAACTGGACGGTCCGGTGCTGGCAAGCCCGACACTTTCGGCGGTCGAAAAAAATGGAGATCCACGCCCGGGCGCTTTGCTGGACCTTCTGCCGCACGAACTGCCAGATTTCTTTGCCGGTGAACAGCTGGTTCTACTTGGTCGCTATACCGATGGCAGCAAACCGTTGCGACTCAAGCTTAGCGGACAAGCCGCCGGCGAAGAGCGCACGTTCACGTTCGATTTCCCGATGAAAGAGGCCAGCCGGGAAAACACCTATGTGGCCCGCCTCTGGGCCAGCCGGAAAATCGCCCAGATGGTGGACGAGATACGCCGTATGGGCGCCGATCCGGCCGCCGCCGAGAGGGATCCGCGTTTCAAGGAACTGACCGAGGAGATTGTGCGACTGTCCATCGAGTTCGGTATTCTGACCGAATACACCGCGTTTCTCGCCACCGAGGGCACCAACTTGCTGGGCGGCGCGGATCTGGCCGCGCTGCGAAAAGAGGCACGACGAAATCTGAACGAACGGGCGGTCCGTGTGCGTTGGGGGAAAGGAGCGGCCAATCAGGGCATGAACATGGAGGTGCAGAGAAAGCAACAGGTTCTGAACAACCGCAACGACTTCTTCGATGCCGAGATGAATCGGGTTGAGGTGACCAGCGTCAGACAGATCAACGACCAGGCATTTTTCCGTCAAGGCAAACAATGGGTGGACAACCGATTGATCAAGCAACGCACCGGAACCGGACGGAATGACCGGATCAAACCCGACCGCACCGTTGCCGTCGGCACACCGGAGTTTCATGCACTGGTCACTGAATTGATTGCTGAAAAGCGTCAGGGAGTGCTGACCATGCCGGGCGAGATTCTTCTTGAGAGTGGCGGCAAGACGGTTCTGATTACCGGCATCAACGGCATTGACAGGGAGAACGACTGATGGAAGGCACTCTACTGCATCCAGTTGCGCATCTTTCGTCTCGCCGCTCCGCATGGCGGCGTGCGGCTATCGCCTGTCTGTCCATCCTGGCCGTGGGAATCTTTCTGGTGGCAGAGGGAAATGCCGCCGATCGGCGACAAAAGAAGCAAAAACTGCAGGTTGTGCCGAAGGTTCGCCAGCAGAAGTTGCAGCTCAACTTGAGAAATCAGCTGCCCGACAACTTTGTTCTCAACCAGCAGAATGTCCAGGCAAACCGTTTCCGCCAGACAGGGGGTCTCGTCAGCGGTCGCGAACACGCCAGGCTGGATCACCGCAGCATCCGCGAGATGATCGACCTGGGATGCGGTTTCATTCGTTCGACTCAGATGCAGAACGGTTCTTTCGGGAACAATCTCGGAGAGACGGGGCTGGGCGCGCTGGCGCTGCTGGCAGCCGGCGCCGATCCCAAGGGAGACCCGGTGCTGGCCCGCGCTCTGGACTATCTCAAGACGAACAAGGACAATGGCCAGACCTACGTTCATGGAGTAACCGCCAATGTCTGGGAATACGCACTGCGACGCTATCCGGCCGATACAACCTACCGCGAACTACTGATGCACGACGCAAAGTGGCTTATGGAGGCTCTCGGCAAGAAGACCGGGTGGCGGTATTCAAAGAACTCTTCGGACTGGGACAACTCGGTGACTCAGTACGGCGTGCTGGGCATCTGGGCGGCCTGCCGAGGCGGTTTTGATCCTGGAGAGAAGTTCTGGCGCAACCGGGCGGCACACTTCCTCAAGTACCAGAACCGGGATGGCGGCTGGGGATACGTTGCGAGTAGTTCCAGCTCTGCAAACATGGCCACTGCCGGGCTGGCTACCCAGTTCCTGGTCTATGACAAACTTTTTGCCAGCGACTGCTACCGGCCCGGGCAGGACGATCCTTTCTCAACGAGGGAGGCTGAAAAAATCTGGGATTCCATCGAAAGGGGCATGGGCTGGCTGGGAGAGACAGCGGCAAGCCAAAAAGGGCAGTCATTTGGCGGCTACTACAACTACGGTATTGAGCGCGTCGGTGTGGCGTCAGGGCGCCAACGCATCGGCGGCGTGGATTGGTTTCGCCAGGGAGCCGAGCCCCTACTGAAACTGCAGAATGCCAACGGTTCGTTCAACACCCATGGACACGGAGGCGCCATCGCCCAAGCCGGATTCAATGTGCTCTTTCTGGTCTACGGGGGGGCACCGGTGGCTTTCAACAAGCTGCAGTACGGAAATGATGCCAATTGGAACCGCAATCCACGCGATCTGGCGACGCTGGCAAGCTCCCTCTGGTCGGCCTACGAAAGACCGCTCAACTGGCAGTCGGTGGAACTGGAAGACGACCAGTCTGACTGGGAAGGCGCGATCCTCTTCATCAGCGGCGACGAGCCAGTCACTTTCACGGCCGCCCAGATCGAAAAACTGAAAGCCTACATCGACCGGGGCGGAACGGTCCTGGCCGAGCCCCTGCCTGGAGGGAACCGCTTTCGGGAGTCGATGACAAGGCTGTCCGAACATCTGGCGCTGGGGCAGGACGAGGACAGTCGGCTACACCCCCTCGGTGACGACCATCAACTCTACCGCTGCATGCCCCAGAAATGGCGGCGGAAACCGCGATTCCAGGGCCTGTCCGATGGTGCCCGCATCGTGTTTTTTCTCTCTGAAAACTACCTTTCGGGAGAGTGGCAGAGCGGCAAGACAACCGAAGACGACGATGCGTACAAGATTGCTTTGAATCTGCTGTATTACGCATATGACCTCGGCAGCCCTCGTCCGCGCTATCCTTTTGCCCTGCCCAAGACTCAACCCGCCAGAAAGCGGGAACGTGTCTGTCGGTTGTATAGAATTCACCCCGAAGACGCACAGTCCGGCGATTTTCAGCGTGCACTGGGTATGGTCCGCACCAAAGAATACGTCCTCCATGCCACTGGCATTGAACTGGACGTCCGTTCCGGGCCCCTCGTCAGAATCGAGACTGCGGCTCCCCATCCCGACATCCTCCATTTGACCGGCATGAAGAAGTTTTCCCTGTCTGACAAAGAGGGGATCGCGCTGCGTGAACGCATCAATGACGGAGCAATTCTTCTAGCGGATTCCTACGCCTCGTCACCGGAATTTGCCGCATCGTGCCGAAAGGAACTGACTGCGCTCTTTGGACCCTTCCACCCACTGTCTCCCGATAGCCGCGGCAGCATGGCAGCCGGCTCCTTCCCCGGCGGCGAGGAATTGCACGACCTGCGCTACAATCTGGTTGCCCGGCGCGAACTTAAGAAGCGCGGCTTGCACCCTCGCGGACAGAGTCTCGAGGTCATCCATGTCAACGGTCGTCCCGCAGTGTTCTTTTCTCGTGTTGACCTGACCGGTGCGCTCTCCGGGGTGCGTAGCTATCGCGCTGGCAGCTATGTGCCCGACTCGGCGCGTCGCCTGCTGGCCAATCTGGTCGCATATGCGACCGCTACGACCGAATAACCATGGAGTTGAATCGACCCAAAGGTTGGCTGACTCATAGGATGAGCGCACCTGCGGTGCGGACTAATCTGGGTCAGAGTTCCGTCTTTAGACG
>JAGLDW010001186.1 GCA_023145395.1 Lentisphaeria bacterium
AGCAATGCCTACACCATCAATACCCCCTGCTCGCCAAGCCGCACCGGCCTGATGATGGGAATGTATACCCCAACGTTGCATAAAAGCGGGGTCAAACGTTGGGTAGGATTCTAAGCAGCATCCTTAATGCGATCAATAAAGTGTAGCAGGTCTTCTTGCACCGCTTTGTTGGCGCTCATACTGAGAGTGAGCTTCCCTTGGGGCCTGAGTATTCGTCCGGCGCGCTGGATGATGCGTCGTCGCAGGGTGGCGATGGTCTCGAAGGTCCAGGCAGCGGGGCGTTTGGCGGTGTCCTGCAGACGCCGGGGCGAGGCCAGCATCTGCAGTTCATGGCTGAAGTTGTGCGCCATCATGGCGCAAAGGGTGTAGATTTGGTTGCCTTCCAGGCGCTTGGTGGGAATCACGCCCAGGGCGACATTTTGCTTGGCGTTGCCGAAGATAGCCTCCTGGGAACCGCGTCCGTTGTGGAACTGAATGACAGCCTGGGCGTCCTCGCGTTTGTTGGTCACGATGACCTTATACTCGAAATCGAAATCACGCGGCTCGAAGAGGTCGAGTTGGAGCGGCCCTTTCCTCTGGCGCTTGACGCGCTTGCGGACGAAGAGAAATCGATGACGCTTGTCCCAGGACTTGGGCTTCCATCCCGTCTCAAAGTAGGACCACTCATCGTCGATGGGTACCCAATGCTTGCGCGCCTCGATCATCCCTTTGAGTTCCGCGAAGCGCTCGAAGGGGACGGAGATGCTGAAGTCCGCGCCCCGGGCCTCGAATATGGCCAGGATATCCTTGCTGAAGAAGGCGCTGTCGAGACGGGACTCAAGGACCGCGTTGGGTGAGGTCCGGCGCGCGGTGTCCAGGCACTGCTCGATGAACTGGGCGGCGCCGTTGGAGTCGTGTACATTGCCGGGGCGATGATGCATGTCGAAGAACTGACCGGTCTGGGCGACAGTGCAGAACAAGGGGTAGTAGCTCCGCGCGCCCTTCTTCACCTTATTGAAGCCGACTGCGGAGCCTTCGGCGTGGCGCTTTGTGGACAGGACCGAGCCGTCGAAGTCCAGCGTAAGGCGGTCGAAGTCTTCGCGCCCGAGTCTTTGGAGGACGAAAGCCCGGGACAGATCGCGCACCTGCCCCACACTGGTGGCATCCATATCCGCCAGCGCGCGAGAGATGGTGGACTTGTCGGGCAGTGTGCGCAAACCCGCCAGACGTTCCACCATGGGATCGCCGTGGTAATACTCCACGTCGCTCAAGCGGCGGAAGCCCATGAGGAGATGAAGGATGAGCAGGAAGAGGATGTTGTGAAGACCGTAGCTCGAGGACGAGTCCGAATGGGAGAAGCAGCGCTTAAGGCGATTCTTGAGGTCGAGGTGCGCGAAGAGCGCCTGGAAGAGCACCAGACCCGCGAAAGAGGTGAGCTTCTGATCCTCGAAACGGAGGCTTGGGAGTTTGTGGAAACGGGCGCGCAGATATGCTTTACTGTGTTTCACTTGCGGAGTCCTGTGGTATTTGCCGTGGTTGTTGTTACAGGCTAATCATAGCATATTGCTACAGTTCTCCGCAAGTAGTTATATAGCTGTTTACGTCCATGTGGCGCTCCGGCGCGGCCAAAGCGCCGTGAACCGGCAGAGAGGATTCACATCGCGCGTCAAGGTTTCCGCCCGAGTAAAAAGGGAAGAAAAAGGGCGGCTAAACCGGGCCGAAAGCCGAACGAGAGGACTTCACCAGGAGTGCATTCCAGCTAACTGGGTGCGCCAGCACCTTAGGAACCATTTGGGCCAATGATTACGCCCCCATTAGTCACATGGCACCCGCTTGCAGACCCAAGTTTATGCAACGAGAGAGTTGACTGTCCGCATCAAACCTTACCGCTTGTGGCAGACTGTGTCAAGCGAGATTATCCAAACCGACGCGGGCGTA
>JAGLDW010001187.1 GCA_023145395.1 Lentisphaeria bacterium
TGATCAACCAAGTGGCCGACAACATCCGGGACGAGTACCCCGAGATCCTGGTTCAGACCTTTGCCTACACATCGACGCAGAAGCCTCCAAAGACCATCCGGCCGCACGACAACGTGCTCATCCGCCTCTGCCACCTGGGAGCGGAGTTCAGAGGGGAGGACGGGGGAGAATATTTCCGCGCCGCCTCGCACCGCCAGAACGACACCTTTCGCGACTATATCCGGCAGTGGAGCCGCATCGCGCCCAACCTCGCCATTTGGGACTACTGGATCATGTACAGGGAGGAGTTCCCCAACCCCTATCACAATGTCTACCTGATCAAGGACGACATCAATCTCTACCGCAAGAACAACGTCCAGACCGTTTTCATCGAATGCGAAAAGATCGAGACCACCAGCTTCTTCGCCCTCAAACGCTGGATCACCTACCAGTTGCTCGACAATCCAAAGGCCAACGACGATGACCTGATCGACACCTTCATGGCCGGCTACTACGGCCCGGCCGCAACGCAGATGACGACGTTCCTCCGGAATATCCACAAGCTGCAGACGAGCAAACGCGAGCGCCTGTCGCTGCAGAAGACCTCCGAACGCGCTCATTGGACGCTGGACTTCTTCGAGCAAAGTCAGAAGCTCTTCGATCAGGCCGAGGCAATCTGCACACCGGAAAGCCGGGATCTACTGCACGTGCGGCGCGAACGCATTCCTCTCGACGCCGCTCTGTTCAACCTCTGGGAGCGATTTGAGCGGGAGCGCAAGGATGATCGGGCCCTGCCTTTCAATCGGGCAGTGCTCATCGACCGCTACGAAGCCTACCGCCTGGAGCAAATGCGCGCCTATCGCGCCAAGTCGTTGCTGGCCAAGGGCGAGAGGGAGCTGAAAGCGGAAGTCGCAAAATTTCGTGAACGCCCGCTGATCGAGAAGCGCAAACAGCATCCGCCGCCGGCTCTGACGGTACCGCGTGTGCCAGGTGCCGACGGTCTGGCAGACAAGATCGACTGGAGCAAGGCGATGCTTCTGGACACGTGGTATGGGAATCACGGCGAGTCGTGCGTAAGAGATCTCCGGGCCCGCGTCGCCCACGACGGCGCCTTTTTCTATGTCCAGCTATCCGAGACGTGCAATCCCAAGGAACTCAAATCCTCAGGCGAGATCTGGACGGGGGACGACTGGGAATTGTTCTTCGCGCCTGTGCGCGGCAAAGCGCCCTACCGGCAACTGGCCCTCAATCCGGCGGGCAAGTGGATCGGCTATCACTGGGCCAAACCCATGAGCAAGGGTGCCCCCAAAAAATGGCTGGACAGCGGTGCCAAGGTGAACGTCAACATCACTGCGAACGGCTGGACCGCCACGGTCGCCATGCCCCTCGGCAGCCTCGTCCCCAAAGGCGTGAAGCCCGGCGACACCTTCTACGCGAACTTCTACCGCGCCAGCAACAGCATCAAGGAAGTGTACGCTTGGAGCCCAAACTTCGAGAGCAGCTTTCACGTGCTCAGCCGTCTAGGCGCCATGACCCTGCAACGCTGACTCCCCGAGTCCGTCCCAATCCTGCAAATGTCATCTGTCCACATCGGGTGTAAGGTGTGAATCCACGACATGGACATGCGGACGACGACGAAGGGGACGTTCAGACAATGAAGACAACTCTCATTCTGGCCATGACGGTCAGCCTTGCAGCAGGCGCAGCGGAGCGAGACACGGCCATGATACAGAATATCGACGTGACCGCCATCTGGCGTGGGCGCACTGGCAACGACGCGACTTGGTTCCACCCCCGAGCCTGCACCGTGCCCGGAGAGAATGGCGCCGAGATCATCATGACTCTGCAGCCGGTCACCGGCTCGGATATCTTCCACACCGTCCATTGGACCCGAAGCCGTGATCTTGGCAAGACCTGGACCAAGCCTGCTCCCATCGCGGGATTCGCCCGCGTTCGTCTGCCCGACGGCACGGATGACGGAGTCTGTGACGTGGTGCCGGAGTACCATGCGAGGACCGGCAAGATCATCGCCATGGGGCACAATGTCTACTATCGGAACAACAAGCTCACCAAACCCTCCATCGATCGACACCCGGTGTACGTGGTGGGCGATGGCAAGGGCGCCTGGTCGGAGCGCCGCGTGCTCAAGTGGGACGACCCCCGCGCCAGCTCCATGTACACATCCAATTGCGGGCAGCGAGTCACACTCGAGAACGGAGATATCCTAGTGCCCGTCTCCTTCTTCCCGCGCGGCCGGAAAGACCGCTTCGCAGGCAGTCTTCTCTGTGCGTTCGACGGCGAGTTTCTGACCGTGAAGGCCTCCACGAAAAAAGAATTGCGCAACCCGGCGGGACGCGGCCTCCTGGAACCCAGCATGGTGCGCTTCGAGAACACCTACTACATGACCATCCGCGCCGAAGATGGTCACGGCTACGTTGCGGAGTCCGCAGACGGGCTGGAATGGACCGGCATGAAAGCGTGGGCGTGGGAGGATGGCAAGCTCCTCGGCATGTCCACCACCCAGCAGCATTGGATCGCCCACTCCGACGGGCTCTTTCTGGCCTACACACGCCGCGACGCCAGCAACGCCAAGGTGATGCGCTGGCGTTCTCCCATCTGGATCGCCCAAGTCGACACCGAAAAGCGCTGCCTGATCCGCGCGACCGAGAGAGTCGTCATCCCGCTGTTCGGCGATGGGGTGAAGCAGCCTGCAGGGGTGCCACGCATGGGCAATTTCCACGTGGTCTCTCCCACTCCCGACGAAACCTGGATCACGGTGGGTGAATGTCTGCCGACAGGCGGCTGGAAGGGGGATACATTCCTTGCGCGAGTTCGCTGGGAGAAACCCAATCGACTGGTCGCTTCGGCTGGGGTGCCTCCGCGCACCAAACTCCCAAACCCCATCCTCTGCGCCTACACGGGCTGGTTCGCGGTGAACGACCCGGACGACGATTTCGATGCATGGGCCGCTAGAATGATCGAGCCCCTGCACAAGGCCGAATTCAACTGCTTCTCGCCCAAGATCCAGGCACACCGCAGCAACAAATACGAACCGTTCAACCTGACCTCGCCAAAGCAATTTGAACGGATGAAGAAACTCTCCGACGCCTGTGTGGCGCGTGGCATGACGCTGATCACCTATGTCTACACAACCCGCACAAAACGCAATCCGGTGACAGACGCCGAATTGTTCCCAGCCGTCAACCAGGACGGCGTGGTGATCGAGACCTGCTACAGCCTGATCCAGTGGGCCGCCTGGAGGCAGCTCATGGACCGCGCCTTCCAGTTGGCCGAGGTGAGCAAACGCCTTCCCATCGCGGCAGTGAGCGTCGATCTGGAGATCATTCTGCACACACCCGTATCCTACGACGACGGCGCCTGGAACGCCTTCTGCGTCGATGCGGGCCTTCCCAGGAAAACACCCGCGACCGAACGCTACGCGCTGCTGGAGAAGGAGAAAAAGACCCAGGCCTATCTCGACTGGTGGAGCGAACGCCTAGCCGACATCGCCAAACGCTACGAGCGCGAGATGCACGCCATCAATCCCGACCTTTCACTGGGCATCATGCCGGCGGGCACAGGCAACATCATCACACGGCCCTTTGTGCGCTATCTGGGCACGCCCCGCGCTCCCGCCATCATCGATTCCTGGTCCATGTACAACGGCAGCGGCCTGACCGAGGGCATTCTGGAGCAGCAGGCTCAGTTCAAGGAAGAGAATCCAAACAACCTCTACGTCTGCTGGTTCCGCCCCGACAACTACACGCCGGACGACCTGCGCGTGCAGGCCTACCACGCCGCCATGAAACTCGACGGCTACAACAACTGGCACATCGGCATGTTCGTCAATGAGGACGCCCCACTGCGCGTCCCAAAGCAGTTCACCCTCAAGCAGTACCAGGATGCCTACCGGGATGCGAACCTCGCGGCTCTGCGCGACAAGCCCGCAGGCGCCCCCCCGACATCCATCCCCTGGTGCAAGGTCACCCCGCGCGTGGCGAATCTTCCCATGGCCGAGATTCTCGCCATGCCCGTGCCAAACCTCATCCCCGCAGGGGACGGCACGGGAAAAGCCCAGCGCATCGTCACGCGCGACCAGCGCCGTTTCTACTTCTGGGCGGAGGCGGGACAATCGGTCCAGATCGAGATCACGCAGCTTGCCGGCGCGCGGCGTCCCACATCGTTGGACTACGCCGTTCTCGACCCCGACCGCAACGTCCTGCGCCACGAGCAGGTTTCGCCGGGAACCACCGACCGCTTCACCGTCACGGCACCGCGCCGCGGCGTCTGCTCCCTGCATGTGAAGGGCTCGGTGGGCGGAGGCCCCTGGTACGGCGTGCGCATCGAGGCCAAGCACATGGCCATCCCCGCCTTCGACAAGAAGGATCCCGGCCGGTTCTTCTTTGGTGGAGGAGGCACTCGCGATACCACGATGTGGTGCACGCGAGCCGACGCCAAGGAGGAGGCGAAGATCACGCTCTCAACCGGCAGAGGACAGGCCGTGGAAATGCTCGTGGGAGATGCGGACTCCGCAACGGCACAGGGAGACAAGGCACCCGCCACACTAGCTCTCCCAGCGGGAGCCAAGCCGATTCAAATCCGATTCCGGGAGCCTCCCGACATGGCGGAGGGGTTCTATTCGCAGACCGTTTTCTTCTGGCTTGACGGCGCGGTGCATCCCTATGTGTCCGACGGCGCCCAGCGCCGCTTGGTCCCCGCCGCACCCTCGCAATGAGACTTACTCACATTTTGGATTTCAGATTGTTCCAAGAAGCTGGTCAACAGCCTATTACAGCAATACAGGCGTTTC
>JAGLDW010001188.1 GCA_023145395.1 Lentisphaeria bacterium
ATGGTCACTTCCCTCGCGGAAGCCAACCCCGCAAAAAGAAAACAACCCAGAGCGATCAATCCAGTAATTTTCAATTTCATCAACAAACCTCCCATAAGGTGAATTTCCAACGACGGCCCAAACTATGCGGCAGGATTCGCCCTGTCAAGCCGTTCGGATTTGGAGGGAGGCTCGCTTGTGATGGGTGCGGATTTTGCCTAGTATTGATCTTTATAGTTCCAAATCACGCCTCGGCCGTCTTGAGGGAGTCAGAACATGAGATTCGTACAGAGCATTCTTTTGGCGACCCTGTTATCCACCGTGTTCCTCAACGCCTGCAGCAGCGACATCGACGTAAGTTGCGAGCCGGACTGTACAGACCTCGCTTGCGGGCCGGATCCGATCTGCGGCCATTCATGCGGCACCTGTGGCGACAACGCGACCTGCGAAGAAGGCCTATGCGAATGCGAACATCAGGTCTGCAACGAGCTATGCTGCGCGGCCGATGAGTTCTGCCGCAACGACAGATGCCTCTTGCCGACGGACCCCTGCTTCGACGACACGACCTGCGCGGCCCAACATCGTGAGTGCATCAGCGGCCAGGACGAAGCCATTTGCGGCAACTGTTTTGCGGGATACATCGACATCGCCGGCCTTTGCGAAGTCGACTGCGGCGGGCGAGTCTGCGGACCTGCACCCATCGGAGATCTCGACTGTGGCACTTGCCCTGGAGCCACCGACTACTGCACAAGCGAAGGCCAGTGCGAAGACGATTGCGCCGGGCGGAATTGCGGGACATCGCCCCACGAAAGCTACGACTGCGGCACTTGCTCCGGCACAACGATATACTGCTCAAGCGAAGGCCGTTGCGAAGACGACTGCGCCGGACGAGTTTGCGGGCCATCGCCGCACGAAGGCTACGACTGCGGCACCTGCTCCGGCACAACGATATACTGCTCAAGCGAAGGCCATTGCGATGACGACTGCGCCGGACGGGTTTGCGGTCCATCGCCGCACGAAGGCTACGACTGCGGCACCTGCCCTGGAGACGACGAATCCTGCACTAGCGAAGGCCTTTGCGTGGCCGGCTGTGTCGCCGATTGCGACGGCAAAGAATGCGGTGACGACGGCTGCGGCGGCAGTTGCGGCGATTGCTCCAACGACGAAAGCTGCGAAAGCGGAACCTGTGTGGCCGGTTGCGCCGGGCGAGTCTGCGGACCAGCACCCGGCGGAGATCTCGACTGTGGCACCTGCCCTGGAGCCACCGACTACTGCACAAGCGAAGGCCTTTGCGAAGACGACTGCGCCGGGCGGTATTGCGGGCCATCGCCACACGAAAGCCACGACTGCGGCACTTGCTCCGGTGACACGGCATACTGCTCATTCGAAGGGATATGCGTAGAAGACTGCACCGGACGGGTTTGCGGGCCGTCGCCCAATGAAGGATTCGACTGCGGCACCTGCCCTGGGGCCACTGACTACTGCACCAGTTCAGGTCTTTGTACAGACGACTGCGCCGGACGGGTTTGCGGGCCGTCGCCTATTGAAGGCTTCGACTGCGGCTCGTGCTCGGTGGAGGAAAAATGCATTTCCGGTCAATGCGCGGCCCCGGAATGGCAGGATCCCCCGTCGTCAAATTCCATGGGGTGGCAAAACGCCTTCAACTACTGTGAGACGCTCTCCTTCGATGGACACGACGACTGGCGCTCGCCGACCATCGGCGAGCTGCGAAGTCTTGTCCGCGGCTGTCCAGATACCGAAACCAACGGTCCTTGCGGCCTGACCGACGACTGCCTGTCGTATGCGAATTGCCATAATTTCTATTGCGACGGTTGTCCTCTTTCAGAGGGTCCCAGTGAAGGATGCTATTGGCCGGATGGAATGCAAGGCAATTGTGGTTATTACCATTCTTCGTCCTTGCGCACAGGCACCTCTCTCGTTTGGTCACTGAACTTTTTATATGCCGACTTCGCGTCCCACACTGAAACCGGAGTCTCCACCTATGCACGCTGTATAAGATACAGCACGCAGTAACCGTGATGGGTCGTCTTGAAGGAGTTAGAAGATGAGATTCGCCCATATCGCCTTTTTGGCGACCCTGTTGTCCACCGTGTTCCTCACCGCCTGCAGCAGCGACATCGACGTGAGTTGCGAGCCGGACTGTACAGACCGCGCTTGCGGACCGGATCCGGTCTGCGGCCATTCATGCGGCATCTGTGGCGACAACGCGACCTGCGAAGATGGCCTATGCGAATGCGAGCACCAGGTTTGCAACGGGCTGTGTTGCGCGGCCGATGAGTTCTGCCGCAACAACAGATGCCTCTTGCCGACAGACCCCTGCTTCGACGACACGACCTGCGCGACCCAGCATCGTGAGTGCATCAGCGTCCAGGACGAAGCCATCTGCGGGGACTGTCTTTCGGGACACTACGACTTCAATGGCCAATGCGATGTCGACTGCACCGGGCGGGTCTGCGGACCAACCCCCAACGGAGATCTCGACTGCGGCACTTGTCCTGGAGCCACCGACTACTGCACGAGCGAAGGCCTCTGCGAAGACGACTGCGCCGGAAGAAACTGCGGTCCTTCGCCCCATGCGGGCTTCGACTGCGGATCGTGCTCGGCCGAAGGGGAGATATGCATGCTTGGCCAGTGCGGCGTGCCCGAATGGCAAAACCCCGCTCCATTGGGGACAATCCCCTGGCAGGCTGCATACGACAACTGCAATACGCTGACTTTCGACGGACACAACGACTGGCGCCTGCCAACCATCAACGAACTACGCGCCCTGATTGTCGGCTGCCCGAACATGGAAACCGGAGGCGCCTGCGAGGTAACCGACAGCTGCCTGTACATGGACTACTGCGACGGCGATGACTGCGGGGCCTGCCCATGGGAGCAGGGCCCTAGCGACGGATGTTACTGGCCGGCCGAGATGCAAGGTGAGTGTGCATACTACTGGAGTGTGTCGGAGATCGCGGACAGAGACGGCTTTGTTTGGACGATGCACTATGCGCACGCCGGGCTCGGTTCAAAGGACAAGGACGGAATCTCCTTTGTGCGCTGCATCAGGAGGGCTACACCGTAGCCGACTCCTTTTCTAGAGGATCGACATGAAAATGGATCTTTATCTATTCTTGGCAACCTCCATGCTCCCCGCTCTTCTCCTCTCCTGCGACAACACCATCGACGTAGGCTGCGAGCCCGACTGCTCCGGGATTGAATGCGGAGCGGATCCCGTTTGCGGACAGTCCTGCGGAACTTGCGGCGACAACGCTGTCTGCGAGACGGGCCAATGCCAGTGTGAATTCGAATCCTGTAACGATCAATGCTGTGCAGAAGGCGAATTCTGCCGCAACGAAAGATGCCTGTCACCTTCGGACCCCTGCTTCGATGATACAAGCTGCGCAACTCAGCACCGCAAGTGCATCAGCTCCGGAGAAGAGGCCATCTGCGGAGACTGCCTGGAGGGCTACTACGACAACCAGGGCCAATGTGATGAAGACTGCACCGGGCGGGAGTGCGGAACGAATCCCAATGGACAAATGAACTGCGGCACCTGCTCCGGCACCACCGAATTCTGCAGTGAAGAAGGCCAATGTCAGGACGATTGCGAGGGCAGGAATTGCGGCACTTCGCCCAATGAGGGCTTCGACTGCGGTGCCTGCACCGGAGAAACCGAATTTTGCACCGAAGAGGGCGTCTGCGAAGACGACTGCGCCGGGCGGGTCTGCGGCGCATCGCCCAATGAAGCCTTCGACTGCGGCGTTTGTTCTGGCGTTCCGGTGTACTGCACGAACGAAGGCCTTTGCGAAGACGACTGCGCCGGACGGGTTTGTGGGCCATCGCCCCACGAAGGCTTCGACTGCGGCACTTGTTCTGTGTCGGGAGAAATATGCATGGTCGGTCAATGCGCGGTCCCGGAATGGCAGGACCCCCCGCCCTTAAGTGAGGGATACTGGCAGCCCGCGGTCGACTACTGCGATTCGCTGACCTTCGATGGGCATAACGACTGGCGCTTGCCGACCGTCAGCGAGCTGCGAACTCTAATCCGCGGCTGTCCGAACACCGAACCCGGGGGTTCTTGCAACATAGCCGATGACTGCCTGTCATACGCCTATTGCAATAATGATGCTTGTTCCGGCTGTGCCTGGGAGCAAGGCCCGACCAATGGCTGCTATTGGCCGGCCGGTTTGGAAGGCCATTGCGCCCATTACTGGTCCTCATCGACAAACGCGGACGACAACGGCTGGGCATGGGGAATTGGCTTTCCCAACGGCCAAATTGGGAACTACGGCAAGGATGGCCACCGCCTCTATATGCGTTGCGTCAGGCCGGCCAGCCCTTGACCGACATGCTCATCCGCGCGGTTTTCTAAACTAAAAAGACATCCCGCCACCGAGGACGAACGAGCTGCTGCTCATGTTGATCGGCATGTCGATCAAGTATGAGCCGGTGGCGAAAAATCGCTCCAGAAAAACGAAGCGTAAGCCGAAACCCAGCATCAGCGCGAAACGACTGTCGGGGACGACGTCGGCCTCGTCAACCTCGCCGCCGATGTCGATCCGCAAAATCCTTGGGATGTAGACATGCGCGCCGATGGCGCATTCGGCAAAGGGCTCCAGCCAGTCGAGCACCGGGTAGGCGAAGCGATATCCCGCAAGGATACGCAGGTAGTTGAAGCCCGCGCTCCAGTCCACCTGCTGGTCCGCGCCCGCATAGCCGGACCATTGCTCCCAAAGATAGTCAAAGTGGAGATAGGCGAAGTGGTAGGCCCCTATGCGCATGCCGCCCCGCAGGCCGCCGCCGTAGCGGTCCACGCCCATCTGCGCGTCGATCACGGGATCCTGGCTAAGCGAGATACCCGCGTCTCCACCCTGCCGACCGAAAACCTCGTTGCCCATCACGCAGGCATGGACCTGTAGCTCAAACCAATCCCGCTTGGGTGTCTCGACGGATGCGCTTTGCTCAGGCTGCCTGTCTGCTGGCTGCGGCTTGTCGGATGCGATCCCGGACTCGGCTTCCCCGACCGTAAGCACAAAGCGTTTCTTCTCGCCCAGGCGCAGCAACACGCCGCCGTGGACATTTCGGGCCTCGACCAGGTAGTCCATCGATCGGGTCTTCAGACCCTCCGGCAGCCGAATCGCGAATTTGCCCGTGGACTCGACGCGAACGCTGGCCTCCAGATCCTGGGGGATGCCCTGAGCCCGATAGCGAATCGCGATCTCCTTGACCATCCCAAAGGGATCGGCTGCAAGTTCGACATCCAGCACAGCCCCACTGAATCCCTTGGCTGAGGTAAGCGAGGCCTGCGGTGTGTGCTTGACAGCGATTGACTTCTGATTATCCATGAAAGCCCGCGCCTGAAAAAAAGGTGCCGCCAGCCTGGGGGAGATACGCTCAGAGAGCGTGAAGTCGGGGTCGATCGCCAGCAAGTACTTGAAGGAGTCCAAGGATTCGCTCGACTTACCCAAGGCCGACAGACTCAGGCCCATGATGCGGTATGCCGTGACCAACTCAGCGGGCCCACGGCCGGATGACTCCAATATTTGGACGCAGTGCTCGACGGCCTGCTCGTATTGCATGCTTTTACGGAGTTGCTCGGCCTCCTCGATCTCATCGGCAGAGAGGGCCAGACCAGACCATCCGCAAAGAACGAGAACGGTGACCCAGCACATTGCTTTTCCTGCAGACACCATGGCGGGAGGCTAGC
>JAGLDW010001189.1 GCA_023145395.1 Lentisphaeria bacterium
GTCGGGCACGGGCAGACCGCAGCACTCCAGAATCGTCGGGGTGAAATCTACGTTGCCGAGGAGCTGATCGAACACCCGTCCCCCCTCCATGCGGCCCGGCCAGTGCATGATCAGTGGAATGTGGATGCCGGGATCGTAGAAGGTGGCTTTGGCGTGCGGAAACGCGGCGCCGTGGTCCGTGGTGAAAACGACGATCGTGTTCTTGCCCGCCTCCGAGTTGCGCAGTTCGCGCAGGACTTCGCCCACGGCCGCATCCATCTCCAGGATGTCCTGGTGGAAGCGGGTGAGATCATCGCGGATGGTCGGGTTGTCCGGCAGGTAGGGCGGCACATCCACTTCGTCCGGACTGAACGTGGGCGTGTTGTTCCACACTCTGTGGACGTTGGAGAATCCGGCACTGGCAAACCAGGGCGTCCCCGAGTGAGAATCCGGGCTGCGCAGGAACTCGATCAGGTTCCGGCACACATCCGCGACGCGACTGCCCTTCGGGGACACGTGGTGCTGGTAACCGATCGATTCCGCTGGTCCCCCTCCCTCATGATGCATGCCGAACAAGTGCGTGTTGTAACCACCGTCGCGCAGCCTCGCCGCCAGGTGCGGAACATCCGGATAGAGGTTCCAGCCCCATCCCCCCAAGCCCATGAGTCCGTGTTGGTGGCTGTGTTGCCCGGTCAGCATACAGCCGCGACTCGAGGTGCATTCCGGCGCAGACGTGAAGTAATTCGTGAAGCGCACGCCCTCCGAAGCAAGCCCGTCCAAGTGCGGACTCCGCACGGTCGGGTGCCCGTAGCAGTTCAGGTGGTCCCCCAGGTCATGCGGAATCAGGATCAGTACATTCGGTCGTTGATTGTCTGTCATGGTGTCCGTGTCCCTTTCAAACCCTCTGTCTCCATCCTGTTGATTCGGCAACGTGGGACCGCGCTCTGTCCTAGTGCCCCAAGAATAGAGATCCTATGCCCAGCGATCACATGGTGGGGGCATCTGGAGTGTTCACCCAGATGGGCGAGGTCCAGGCCATGTGCCCGTCGGCTTGCGTGATCCGCACGTAATAGAAGCAGAACGCCATGCGGGTCTCGTAGGCCGGCGGCAGGAGCACCTGCTCCAGCGGCGTGTCGTCAACGAGGTCGCCGGCAAACGTCAGCTCCCCGGGTCGGATTTCGTGCAGGACCTCATTGTTACGCAGCAGCTCGATCCGTGTCAGTCTGTCCGTCCCCGCCGCGACGATGGCGAATGTCCGTGGCCCCGTGTAGTCCGTTACCTCGCTGCCCATGGGCGCCGGTCCGAGTGAGACATTGACGAGCATCTTTTCGCCGGTTGTCGCGTAGCACCTCCGCGCCCGAATGGCGTCCCAGATCGCGCTGCGCGTCAGCTCCTCGGCAAGGACGCCCGTACAGGCAGCACCGCGATTGACCCCGAACGGTCCGTTACCCGGCTGGGCAAACTGGTTGTCCGTCGAGCCGATGAATCCCAGGTGGTGTCCCTTCATCAACGCCGCCTGCACTGAGTGTATCCCACCCACCTCGTTGCTGCCCCAGCGCGACCATATCTCGACACACCGCTCCATGGCAGGGAATTCGCGATCCCAGTCGGCCGGCGCGATGTAGCGTGTGTGGTGCGGAACAGTGAAGGCTTCGAATCCCTGCAGCGCCTGCCAAAGGTCCTCCGGTGCCGGCCGCTCGCGCTTTGCCGGATCACCCAGATCATATTCCGGGCCACGGGCGCGGCTGACCTTGTAGCGCCGAGCGTCGTCAGAGGAGCGGAAATAGGCAATCCGGTGTGCTTCCTGGATGTAGTTCTCACAGCCTGGAAGCGTCACGAACTCACCGGACTGGTTGTACTGTTCCGCCAGATCGATGTTTCGCTCCCAGCACTCCTGGGTGATGAAGCTGTTGGGTGAGTTCTGCTGGTGGGTAACGGCGCAGAAATCCAGGCCAGAGTACCATTTTCCGTAGGTGAATGCCTCGTCTTCGGTCCCGAAAGCATCCCCTGGACTCGCATGACAGTGAAGGTCTCCAAAGTAGACGCCGTATCCGCCGAAATCCTCCGGTCTGCCCACCGGGTTGCTTCGGCCCGAGATGCCCGCTCCGGCATCCAACGCACAGAAGAAGTCAAAGCGTTCTTCGCTTGTCCGGATTGTGACATCCGACCGCTTCTTCTCCGTGGTATGGTTGACGTTCACGCCTTCGGCTGGAGCTTGTCCCCGCCGCCAGATCGTCAACTCGCCATCGTAGTCGCTTGCCGAGTTCTCAGAGATATCGTCCACTGCGACGATGCGTGCCGCAATCTGTGTCGTCGCCGGCGCCACTGCCGGACAACGCACGCGCAGCTTCCTGGCCGGTCCGCCATGGGCGGTCACCATTGGTGGCTCGGGTACCTCCTGGAAGTAGTCACGGTCGGGCAGCTTGACGAGAGTGGGGATAGGGTGGTTGTGCGCCGTTTTCGGAACCTGTGCCTTAGGGCCGGCCGGATCCCCCAGATAGACGACAAGCGTCTCGCCGTCACGCAACGGCGCATCACGGAGGGCAAACTGCAGCCCGTAGTGGAACCCCGCGTTGAACATTTCGGCCTCCACGCGCAGATCGCTGCCTTCGGGTGGGTAGGCTTTCACCACGGCGAACGAGCCGCCGGGATGGCGCTCGGTGTTGACGTCGAATTGCGAATGCAGTTCGGTAAAGGCCATACCCAAGTGCTTGCGCCAGAAACGTGGCGGCGCGAGGCAGATGATCGTGCCCGCCGGGAGGTCGAATCCGCGCGGGGTGTATTCAAGGCGCAAGTGAAGCGCCTCGCCGGCGACTGCTTCACCCGGCACAGCCCGTGCCTCGATGTGCATTGGCTCACGTTGCCGGGCGTCGTTCGAGATATCGCTCCAGGTCTGCTGGTTTAGCGGGCTTCCGTCGATGGCCATCTGGCAATCCCCCGAGTCAATAGCTAATTCTTCACATTTTGATTTTCGTGCTCCTTTGCGCTGACCCCGAGAACCCGTTAGACGGGCGGTGAGCGGGAAACGCTCAGGCGCCAGGCTTGTCAAAAGTGCCCGCTATGCGCCGCAACGTAGGCGTTCAGGCTCTGCTTCCCGGCAAGATACGCGGGAACGTTCAGAATGCAGCACTCCCCCACGCGCAGCAGTTGGAGTGGCGCGGCCGAGACCAGGATTCCCAGACGCTGGCCTGTGAGTCGAAGGTAGTGCAGCAAGTTTGTCGTGTGCTTTCGCTTCACCTCAAGAGTGGCTTTGCACTCGACCGGGACCTTGAGCCGTTGTTCGGGCACGTCCATGACAAAGTCGACCTCCACCGGACTCCCCGCCGACTTCTTCCACGTCCCGACACTGAATCGAGCGGATTCGCCCTGGACGAGCCCCAGCAGCACGGCATTCTCAAAAAGCCCTCCGAGCGGTGTTCGCAGCACGGGGTCAACCGTTCCGAGGAGTGACAACTCGGGCACCGCGAGGGTCCGCCTCCTAGTAACCACGCCAATATCATGCAGGTACCGTTTCGGCAAGAAGGACGAGTGCTTCGGGTCCAGCGAATACGGCTGGATCTCGAGCACAATGTGCCAGGCTTGAAGTGCTGCCAAGATCCGTTTCGCATGATATTTGGTCGTGCCGAAGTGCGTGAGCTTGGACGGGGACCCCACATGGTTGGCAACAGCCCTGACCGCGTCCCGGAATAGCTCTGGTTGGCACGCCTCCTTGCGCTGAAAGTCTTCCTCCATTCCGGCCATTATCTCATCGATTACTTGCGCGGCGGGCGCACCTTGCGCGGACGCGATAACTGCTTCCGGATAGCCTCCCACGATCATGTACTGATCGAACAACTCCAGGCAGAGGCGGTGCCTGGATGCCGGAACCTTCTCGGGGCCGGAACGGAGGAAGTCGGCAAGGTCCCCGCCGCGAGTGCACTCAATGAACTCGGTAAAACTGAAGGGGAAGACACAGAGGCTTCGAGTCCTGCCGACAGGAACGCGAGCCCCGGAAGCGGAAGAGAACAGCCGGTTCATGGACGAACCGGTCAAAATGACCCGTGTGTTCGGCAAGTCCTCTTTGAAAGATTTTACGTACCGAGCCAGAACCGGGCACTCTTGCGCCTCATCGAAGAACAGCACCGTGCCGGGCCGAAGACCGCATTGATCGGACATGAGGGCGCAGAAATCATCGAAATCCTCAGTGGCGTTGATCTGCCGCCGAAGTCGGTCGTTCGTCTCCAAGTCGAAGGAGAAGTAGGGCTTGGACTGGCCCCGCAACACCTCGCCCACGAGATAGGACTTCCCAACCTGCCGCGCACCCTCGACAATGACAACATGGTTCGCTGCCTCATCGCCGATCAGGGATTCGAGTCTGTGCTGAATTTCCCGTTTCATACAGATTATTCTACATAATTATATTGTTTTGTCAACTATCCTTCATAAAACCATATGTTTTTGCGAACTGCCAATGGTGAAAACTGTAGTCGGAAGCTGCCGTACCAACTCACCATGAACGGGCGACCTCAGTCTACACGCCATGAAGCAGTGGGCTGGATTCGGAACGTCGGTGTGCCCTTAGTCTCGTGCGCAGGATAGTAGTGGAAGAGAGTGGTGTTGCCTCGCACAGTGAAGTCGGGCGTCTCGGTGACTTCAAGAGTATTGGCTGTCAGCGAGGTCGCAGTCAGCAGCGAGAAGCGCCCATTGGCGTGGGTCACG
>JAGLDW010000119.1 GCA_023145395.1 Lentisphaeria bacterium
TACGATGCGGCGATGGAGGTGTTCAACGCCGCTCCTGGAATCGAAGTTCTAGGCGCGCAGCCGGGGTTGTGGAGCCGCGAGAAGGCGCTGGCGGTCATGCAGACGTTCCTGACCCAGTTCAAGCAGATCGATGCCGTGTGGGCTTCGGACGACGACATGGCACTCGGTTGCGAGACGGCCATCCGCGAAGCAGGCCGCGCCAGGGAAATGTGGATCTTAGGCGGAGCGGGCATGAAGGACATTGTCAAGAAGGTGATGGACAAGGACCCGATGTATCCCGCCGACACAACCTATCCCCCGAGCATGATCGCCACCGGGATCCACCTGGCGGTTGCGGCCTTGCGTGATGGCCAGTCCAAGAAAGTGGCGGAGTTCTTCCCGCGACACGTGGTGCTGGACTGCGACCTGATCACACCCGAGAACGCGAAGAACTACTATTTCCCAGATTCGGTGTACTAGTCTGGAAATGGCTCCTGCTCAGACCCCATCGCCCTCGTGTCGTTGGTGAATAAGATCACCCGCCTCCGGATGCGCGAAGAGGAAACCCCAACGACCTTGCATCGTTGGTGAATAAGATCACCCGCCTCCGGATGCGCGAAGAGGAGACCCCAGCGACTTTGCATCGTTGGTGAATAAGATCACCCGCCTCCGGATGCGCGAAGAGGAGACCCCAACGACCTTGTGTCGTTGGTGAATAAGATCATCTGCCCTCCCTGCCATGAAGCCAAAGACCGCTTGTGTTGCGCGCGGCTCTGATCGTGTTGCGCTCATTCGTCTCTCAAACGCATGGATTCGAGCATGCGCTCGGCGCGGGCAGGCGCAGGATGAGCGGAATGGAGACGCCGGCGATGATTGCCACTGCGAGGCAGTTGAGGGTGAACCCTCCGCCGCTCTTCAGCAACGTGCTCAATCCGGAGGCGCCGAGCATGCTGAGGAACTGCACCATGCCCACCATGGCGAGGCAGGTGGATCTGCTTTTCATGGGAACCATCTCCAGTGTGGTTGCGCTTCGACCAATGTGTCCGGCGAACAGGGCGAAGCCAAAGAGAAAGAACACCCCCAGCAGCAGCGACTCCGAGTGCAGGAACGGAGTGGCTAGAGCAAGCGTGGCGAGGGTGGTCTGCGCGAGAAGCAGAACTCGTCGCCCCCCAAACTTGTCGCCCAGCCATCCCCCCGTCAGGTTGCCGACCATCCCCCCGACCATCTGGACGACAAGGAGAACGCCGACATACTCGGCGGGCTTGCCCAATGCGCTGCGAATGTGCAGGGCGAGGAAGGGAGCGATGATGTACACCGCGGAGAGCGTGACGCAGAGCACCATGTAGCGTGCGAGAGGGGGATGAGCCCGAAGCAGACCGGGAAGGGAGCGCCAGTTGTCGATCAGGTCATGCCGGGGCTCGTGTGCTGGGCGGGGCGCCACAGGCGTTTCCCGCAGCATGGCGAAGATCATGTAGGACAGGGAAAGCACACCGAATGCCATCAGGTGCAGACGCGCGTAGCCTCCAGCTCCGGGGTGCGCTCTCAGTGTGCTCTTCACCAGCATGCCCGCGAACAGCCCCATGAACGTGCCGATCATGTAGCGCGAGGCGAATAGGGACGAGCGGCGGTGAACGGGGACGGTGTTGGCCACGAGCTGCTGCCAGGCGGCCAGGCTGATCCCGCAGAACAAGCCCGAAACGAGTGGAGTGAGGGCAACTGCCGCAATCCGCAGACCTTCCGCCGAGCCAGCGGACAGCAGGAGCAGGATTCCCACGAGAAGGTAGGGAAGGCGCTGGAAGACACCGGTGACCATGAGCATCGGCATATATCTGCGCAGGCGGTCGATCCAGTGCGCGGTGAACATCGGCGCGAACTGCGTGCCCGCACCCATCATGACGGGTGCGAGGGCGATGAGCCATGCAGGACCACCAAACTGTTGGAGTGCGGCCGGCAACACTGTGGTGGCATTCACGATGGCGATGCCGCCCATGAAGAAACCGCCCTCGATCACGTGAACTGTGTAGTTCCACCTGAGGTTGGTCTGCATGCCCTGTGATTGGTTTTCGCTCACCGTGCGCCTCTGTCATACACCCTGTGGAAAGCTCTCTGCGACCGTGGCGCGAAGAGCAGTGCGCACACCATCGACGGCGGAGCTGACGATGCCACCGGCAAATCCGCTGCCCTCTCCGCATACGTAGAGATTCCGGAAGCCTTCGGCAGTCCCCGTCTCACTGCGAACCAACTGAATGGGGGAGGAGGTCTTGCTTTCGAGCCCGATCATCACACCCTCGCTGAACCCCTTGAGCTTCCGGTCGAAGACGTGTGTGGCTTCCGCGAGGGTTCGGGAGACGATAGGGGGCAGAAGCTCGCCTAGAGGGGTGGCAACCAGGCCGAGCGGAAAGGAGTTGCTCGGCAGGCTGGTGGAGACACACCCCGGGCGAAAGTCGCGAATGCGGCAGGCGGGCGCCGCATAGGAACCCGTGGACTCGTGGAATGTTCGTTCGAGCGAATCGACCCAGGCGAGCGCCTCCTGCGCTGTCGGTTGGTGCTCAAGCACTTGCTCCAGGTCAATGGCGGCCACAAGCGCGGAGTTGGCGAACTCGCCGTCGCGGGCGTAGCGGCTCATGCCATTGACGACACTTCGCCCTGCATATGCGGCCGCGGGCACGACGGTTCCTCCCGGACACATGCAGAACGTGTAGGCTGGCAGGCCCGTGCGTTCGCGTTTCATGGTAAGGCGGTACTCGGCCGCTTTGAGGCCCGGCACGCAGATACGGCCCCATTGCGCCTGGTTGACCAGTGCCTGCGGGTGTTCCACGCGGCAGCCGATGGCAAAGGATTTTGGGCGGAATCGAACTCCTGCGCCCATCAGCATACGGAAGGTTTCGTGGGCGGAATGTCCCGGCGCGAAGACTACGGCGTCCACCTCGAAACTGCGTTCTGCGCACACCACCTCGCGCACCAGGCCTCGATCGCTCACAAGGTCCGTGCACTGGGTCTCGAACAGGATCTCTCCTCCCCGTGCCTCGAAATCCTGACGGAGCCATTTCACTATGCGGCGCAGGTTGTCCGTTCCAAGATGGGGATGGGCCATGCAGAGAATTTCTTCGGGCGCGCCTGCCGCGACGTAGCGCTGCATGATCCAGAGTCGCTCCGCCGCGATGCCCTTGGTGCGCGAGGTCAGCTTGCCGTCGCTGAAGGTGCCGGCGCCGCCCTCGCCAAAGGCATAGTTCCCAATGGAAGAGAATGCGCCAGTGGACTCGAAATTCTCGATCAGCCTGGCCCGTTGTTCGACCGCTGCGCCCTGTTCGAGGATGACGACTTCCCACCCCGCACGCAGGAGAATATCCGCACAGAAGAAGCCAGCTGGTCCGGCGCCGACCACAACCGCTCTGCGCCCTCTTCCAGAAACGGGGATGGACAGTGAGGGAGAATCTGGTTCTGCACCGTCTGGAAGTTCCGGCGAACTTACACCGACTCTGACTTGCCAGTGAATGCGCTGCTTGTCTCGCGCGTCGATGCTGCGTCGCTCGATGGTGGCGGAGAACTCCCGCAGGCGCAGGCGCTGGGCAACCCGTTCCCGCAGGACATCCGGGGAGAAATCCGGTGGCAACTTTAGATCGATGGTTGTGTAGCCCATGTGCGCCTCGTGTGGATGCGTGTGACGGCGGCAACATACAGTCTCGTCCGGGCGTCGCCATGCCTGCGGAGATGGCAAAGGGTGTCGAAGCACTTCATGGTATGCATTGCAGAGCAAGACAATTTTGACACCAGACTCGTTTTGAGCGCGATTGGGAACACGAGACTCTATCGGCATTGTTTCCCTCCGAAAACGTGGCTGATCCACCGATGGAAATGATGAGTGGGAGAACAGGAATGCGGCAATGGATGTTGTTAGGTCTGGTTGCGGGCTCGGCGCTGATGGGAAAGCCCAGAGTGGTCCGCACGACATTGCCGACCGATGATGTGGTCGTCGCGGAGACCGTGCTCGCCGCCGCGGGCGCTGGTGTGGACGCCACGGTTGCCGTTCAAGAGGCGATAGACCGAGTGGCCGATGGTGGCGGAGGCGTTGTCTTTCTTCGTGCGGGTCGGCACAGAATAGACGGTCGAATCGCAGTGCGGGAGGGAGTGACGCTGCGTGGGGACTGGCAGTCTCCGGAACGCGGGGTGAAAGGGACGGTCCTCCTATTGTTCGCTGGTCGAGGCGAGCCTGATTCGGCGACCATCATTGAGCTGGAGCGTGGGTCCGGGTTGCGGGAAATGACCCTCTGGTTCCCCGAGCAATATCCCGACGCGGTGGTTCCCTATCCCTGGACGGTAGGTACTTCGGCGCGTATGGGCGGCAACAACGTGACGTTGCGAAATGTGACCTTGATCAATCCATACCGAGGTGTGCGAGTGGGGCCGCACGGCAATGAACTGCACACTCTCCGCAACGTGTATATGACTCCACTGAGGGCGGGCGTGTTCGTGGATAGCACAACGGACATCGGACGGATGATTGACGTGCGCATTGGCCCGGAGATCTGGGAGTCCTGCGGCCTCGAGAACGCCCCGACATCCGCGGAGGATCGAGCGGCTCTGCGCAAGCACATGCAGTCGGGTGTGACCGGTCTCGATTTCGGACGCAGCGACTGGGAGTACATCTATCGTGTCTTTGTCCAGGGGGTGCGACGAGGCATCGTCTTCCGCAAAGGCGTGCGGGGGGCGACAAACGCGGTCATGGTTGCGTGCGAGATCCGCGATTGCGAGATTGCACTCGAACTGAACGAACTGAACGGAGTCGGCCTGGCTGCGACAAGCTGCATTTTCCAGGGCCTCGCCCACGGTCTCGCGGCCACAAAGGCATTCACGACCGTCAGTCAGTTTCATAGCTGCCGCTTTGGCGGAGGGGTGCAGGCTGTGACGCTTGCGGAGCAGGGCGTGCTCACATTCCAGAATTGCGTGTTCACGGGTGCCGTTGCGGCTCGTGGGGGGCAGCTCAGTCTTGTGCAAAGCAGATTCCGGAGCGCTGCGCCACATGTGTTGCTTGGGCCGGGTGTGGACCGCGTGCGAGTGCTTGGTTGCACAGACGGCAACGGTGGCGAGGCAACCGCGCAGCGCGAGACCGCCGAACTCGCGGACGTCGTGGTGTCTCCGCTGCCAGCGGACTTTCCCCGCTCGATCGTGCCGCGCGCGCATGTCCCTGCTCCTGCGAGGCGGCCTCGGGGCGACCGCATGCATGTGGTGACCGACAGTGGTGCCTCTCCGGATTTGAAGGACAACACCGTGCCCTTTCAGCTTGCCCTGGACGCAGTGCGGAAGACGGGTGGCACGGTGTATGTGCCTGCGGGCATGTACCGTTTTGCGGGCTCGATCACGGTGCCAGCAGGTGTCGAACTTCGAGGCTGTTTCGATGTGCCCCATCACACGGTGTCCGGGGGAACCGTGCTGTTGCCGACCGGGGGTGCTGGGGACGAGAACGCGGTGCCGTTCATTCAGCTTGAGGGCGGCGCCGGCGCCCGGGGTCTCACTATCTGGTATCCAGAGCAGAATCTGGCGAAGCCCTTCGCCTACCCTTGGACCATACGCTCCCTGGGGCCACAGTGCTGGCTCACGGACGTCACGATCGGGAATGCCTGGTGGGGAGTGGATTTCTGGAGCCACGACAGCACGGGGCATGTGATCAGCTATCTGGCGGGGGGCTTTCTCCGGAAGGGCCTTTTCGTGAGCAAGTGCGACGGGGATGGCTGGGTGGAGGATGTCCAATTCAATCCACACTACGCTCTGCGTCTCCATGCCTCGCTACCGCGTCTCCACGAGGGTTTTCCGCGCGGGGTTCCCGGGATTCTGATCGACTATCAGCGTGAGCATCTCGAGGGCATCGTTTTCGGTCGATGTGCAGACGAGCATGTGCGGGGGACGTTTCTCTACGCCGCCTATGATGGTGTTGCGCTGCGGGATGACGATGGCGGCTGCAACGCCACAATTCTCATGCATGGCTCGGACACGGCGAGCAGAGCGGTGGTTCTTGAGAGAGTCGGCGACGCGGGAGCGCTATTCGTGAACGCCCAGCTCGTTCCCTTGGGAAAATGGGTTGTGGGCGGTGTGGTGTCCACGCCGGAATTTCGTGGCGAGGCGAGTTTCCTGAACACGCAGATGTGGGCGCCCGGCTTGACGGCGGTGCTTGAGGGGAGGGGGAAAGTGACCATGCAGCAGATGAACTCCCTCAGTGGCGGGCTTCACGTCAAGGCGGGAGAGCTTTCGTTGACGAATGTTCTTTTTGGCACCAGGGAGACGTCGCATGTCGAGGTCTCCGGAAGCACGCGTCTGGTGAGATCACTTGGTTGTCTGGACCGGTCCGGACCACTGCGTGTGGAGGGACTCGCAGGCACGAGAACTGCCTTTGCGAACTCCGCGTCCCTGGCTCCCATATTGCCGCCCGAGAGTGGATCCGAGGTGATAGTCTCGTTTGAATCAGACCAGGGAAAGATCCCCGAGAACATAGTTGCGTACGGAGGGGGAAAGCGCAGCATGGAGACGTGCTCGGGCCGCGTGGTAAAACGCAAGGATGCACATGGAGGCGAGCATGCCTTTCTTGTGGAGGGGCAGACTAAGGAGGGCCACGCTTTTGTGTACTACCAATTTGCGAGTGGTCCCGTTGGCATTTTTCCCGACTCGGTTCTCACCTATTGGATGAAGCCGCTGAATGATTCAGGGCGCAATGCGGCCGTCGATCTGGTGTTCGACCGAGGACGGCCGCTGCGAGACACGGGCACGCCTCGCTCCGACGGCGGGAGTTGCCATCCCTGTACGCCCAAGGGGAAGGTGGGGGAGTGGACGCAGGTCGAGATTCCGCTGGCGCGACACGGCGGCAAGCTTGTCACCTGCATGATGGCGGCCCGTGATGCGCGCGGCCCGGCCACGGACTTTGCCGTGCTGTTTGACGATGTGAGCATCCAGTCCACGTTCGCGAAGACGCCTTGGCGGGTGAAAAGCGAGCAAGTCGATGGAAACCTGGTGCTGACAACGCTTGGCACCACCTCCATCCGCTGGACGAGTGACGGAAGCAACCCAAACGGAAACTCCACGCTCTACACGCAGCCCATCCCCCTCGGCAACACACCGGTGGAGTATCGCTTCTCCGCCCAGGGCGGGGACAGCACTGCCTCCCCCTTCGTGTTCAGTCGCGTCTGCCGCCGGAAACGCTGAGCGCATGCAATGACTTTTTTCTTCGCACTCCCTCTCGGATAATCCCACCTCAATCGGCAAGAACTTGGCATGTTTTCCGCTTTTCTTGCCAAGACCCGCTTGCACACATCACGGATACTGCTACTATCTCTAGTTAGGATCCAGTGTCCACTACCGCTTTGTTGTCGTTGCCAGTCGTTGTTTCGTTCGTGCCAGGAGGATTTCGGACATGAAAAAAGCCGATGCCACTTCTCCGTCGGAAGCAACATTTGGCCAGCTTCTTGCTGCGGCTCGCAAGCCTGTTTCAATGCGCGAGACGGCCTTGCGCTTTGGGATTAGCCATACGGCGCTGGGCCGTCTTGAGAAGGACGATCTCTGGGTCGTGGGACCGGACAAGCTTGATGAGATCGCCCGGGCGATGGATGTGCCACTTCCCGAAGGGCACTGCGAAAAACGCAACCAGCGAAGATCTGTGAAGGTGCTGGCGTACTGCACGAACCCCCAGTGCAGAGGCGCGTTTGTGCGTGTGTCTTCCGGCGGTGAAGTACGGGTGGACCCGAAAGAGTTCAAGCTTTCCATGAAACGGATGGCCGACGACAAGGCATTCTGCGGTCGATGCGGATTTCCACTGGCGCACACGTGCAGGGACGAGACTTGTGGGAAGCCATTTGCTTCAGGTGGGTTCTGCACCTGGTGCGGGAAACGTTTTGTGTTCATGGACGGGTCAAGTGCCAAGACTTTCCGAAACAACCCCAACGAGCTTAGAGACGATCAAAGAGAGTATGACGCGCGACGGGTAACCGAGCTAGACGATTGACGGAATCGTTGATTCCGCACCACATCGTCCGCCGAGGGACGGGGAGCGCTCGCGCTCCGGCCCACGACGGGCGAGGAACAGAGAGCTGGATGATGAAGACCAAGCTGACAGGGATGATCGAGGAATTCCGGACCCACTGGCCCTTTGCGCTGGCACTGCTCTTGTTAGCAGTCGGTCTCATGTTCATATCCCCTGCTCAGAGTACCAGAATTCGGTTGCTCGGTTCCCTATTCACCCATCCTTTTGTAACCTCCAGCGAAGCACTTGTGCGCGGGAGTCGCGCGGTATTCTGCCGAGACGGTTTCGATGGATTCACCGACGAGCGCGGTTTGGAGTTGATGGAGGAAAACCTCGTGGCCCGTGGCGCCTTGAGACTCGCGGCCCGTGACCGGGAGGCGCGAGAGATGCTCCAGCTTCTTCTTCGCGTTGCCAACACATCCAGAGACAAGCTCCACTGCACTCGGATCGTTCAAGCGCACGGAAAGCAATCCCACTATGAGGACTTCGTTCAACTCAGCAGTGGCAGGCAGGAAACGCTCCAACGTCACCATCTCGTCGTCAATGACCGGATGATGCTTGTGGGCGTGATCGAAGTGGTTGGCAAGGACTGGGCGTTCATGCGTCCGACGACCAGTCCCCGTTTTTCGATGAGCGTCAAAGTTCCCTCGCGTTTGCTCAAAGGCACGATGACGGGCGGCGGAAGCCCGAGCGACGATTTGGTGGCTGGCTCCGTGGCGTTCCATCGTGGGGTGCCGGTGTTGACCCACATCCGAGCTGGCGAGAGCGTTCATCCTGGCGACCAACTCGGACTTGCTCCATCCCATTTGCGTACTGGAGATACTATTTGGACCGATTCCACCGGCGATCCCTCCGCGATTTGCGACGGGATTTTCGTGGGAACTGTCCAGCGGCTCACCACGGACCGGTCCGGGATTCCCGTGCAAGCGGAAGTGGCGATGGCCCGCATCACTGGCGAGGAGTTTCTTTTCGTCGTTTTCCCCAGCACGCGTGCCCATTCTCGAACTGTGGGCGAGAAAGAGGTCGAGGAGGCCCGCCGATGACTCCGGATCCCATCAGGCACTCTCGCAGGCCACCACCCCCTCCTCAGCTGTCTTTCAGAATCGAGTCTGATGTTCTCACTTGGCTGCGGGAAAACTGGCTCTCTTCGTTGAAATGGCTCTTGGTTGGCGCCCGACAGACCATCCGCTGTGTGACAGGCATTCTTCTTTGCGCGGGGCTCCATGTCGCCCTGTCGGGCACGGAGGTTCTTGGACGGCACTGTCTTCCCATCCTGGCTGGTCTTGTCGCTTGTTTTGTTCTCACGATTGAGTCCTTGAACCTCGTTTTGGCTCTCGTGTTCTTGCTGGGAGTAGCCGAGGCGACAATGACTCCCTCCATGAGCCTTGGCTTTCTGCCCCTGCTCTATGTCGTGCTGGCATTCGCGTTGCGCTGCGCTGTTGACTATCCCCAGGAACGCACTCCGCGCGACACGCTTGTCGTTGGCGCCGCTGTCTGCACGGTGTCCTCCATCGCTGGGTTTTGTCATGCAGGCTACGCGGTTTCCGGCGTTCTTCCGAATCCTCTGAATCTCGTTTCTCTCGTACTCGTCGAGATCCTTCTTGGCACCCTGGTTGTCACGCCGCTGCTTGTTGGCGGAGCTTTCGTCGGCAAACGATTGGAGAATGCTTTCTGCGAAGGTGGAATCTTCACTTTCGCTTCCGTCGCAGCCTTCTTTCTTCGGCGTGTGAGGCAACCACCGAGACAGAGGTGCCAGGCATAGGTGATGCGTGTGAAGATGGTGAAAACGCCTGTCCAACAGGTCCGGGTACGGTGTCATGAGTTGATGTGCTGGGGAATTGGCGATGGATGACAGGATCAGAGCAATGTGGTCGGGCCTTACGAACTGGGCGGCTGTGTATGATGGTTTTCTGGGTTCGGCAAAACGAGATCCTGGGCGCGTTCTGCGCATGCTTACTGTGGCGTTCTTTTGGAGCCTCGCAGCAGTGGCGCTCTGGTTGATCATACACCAGGTCGTCGGGGCGCCGGAAATGATGAAGACCCATGACCGTCAGCTCATCCGAAGAATTCATTTGCCTCCCGAAAGGGGAAGCATTCTGGACTGCAATGGGATCGCCATCAGGTCCAATGCTCCCTCCTTCAAGTTTGTTCTGTACTTGGACGCGCTCATCGATCCGCGGGATGGTCGGAAAGAGTGTCTCAGAAAGATCGGCCAGGCTGTCATCGAGTTCGCCAAACTGTTCGACACACCGACCTATCGACGCCTGTTGCGCACAGAAATCGAGTTGCAGAACGCGTTGTCGGCCAACGGCCCTCTCGGCTTGGTGCTGAACAAGGACTTTGAGCCATCCGACCAGATGATGGCGACTTGGGCGGTCCATCGCGGCACGTTCCCTCACATTCGTCTGGAACGACGTTTGCGCCGCGTCAGCGCCTATCCTGGGTGTCTGGCGCATGCAGTCGGTGATGTTCGCCTCGAGGCGCCCATCGTGCCGCGGCACAATCCTGCAATGAAATCCGGTCATCCCCGAGACCGCTATCATATTTTCCAGAAGGAAGCTCGTGGAGTGTCGGGCATGGAAAATCAACTGGACTCGATTCTCCGCGGTTCTCCAGGTGCTGAGGTCGTGATCGTCACCGCCCGCGGCTTCAAGCGTGCGACTGTTATCAGCAAGACGGCGCCCACTCCCGGGCGTCATGTATACACCACGATCGACATCCGGCTTCAGAAAATCGCCGAACAGGCCTTCTTCGCTGACGGCAGGTGTGGTGCTTTCGTCATTACGACCTGTGCGGACGGCGCCGTACGGGCACTGGGCAGTTCCCCCACGCCTCCGCTGAAGTCCACGGGCGCGAACTGGGACGCCATCATGTCCGATCCGAGTCATCCTCTCCTGAATCGGGCGACGCAATCCCTCTACTCGCCGGGCTCGACCATCAAAGTCATTCTGGCTCAGGCATTTCTCGCTAGCGGAAAAACAACTGCCGACGAAATGGTGGACTGCGGGGGGAAACAATACATCGACGGCTTGCTCAGAGGGTGCAAACGAGCCCATGGAAAGGTGTGTCTCCGCGACGCACTTCGCCTGTCCTGCAACACGTATTTCCACGAGATGGGGCTGCGGGTCGGGGACGACTATTTGAGGGACTGGCTGCAACTGGCCTACGGTTGCAGCGACGTCAGCAAGAAGAATGACGCGAAGGACGGGCCACACCGGCTGAGGATTCGCGGGAGCAGGATCATGACGCCTCGTGACGAAGGAAGATGGCGGGACTTTGAAAACTGGCTGCTCTGTATAGGTCAGGGTCAAACGGAAGTCTCCATGCCCTCCATGGCGAATGCTGTGGCTGCGCTCGTGACGGGCGTTGTCTTTCGCCCGCACATCTTCCGGGACGGAACGGGGGCGCCGGTGTCACCGGATCAACATGTCATTTGCCATCTCGACACGACGCCGGCCATTCGCCGGGAAGTGCTCCAAGGCATGATTGATGTGGTACACGGAAATCCCGCCACGGGGCGGCGCGCACGCGTTCCCGGTTTACTCGTGGCAGGGAAGACAGGAACTGCCGAGCGGGAGCTACGGAGCGAGAGGCGCGTCATCAACAACACTCTCATGGTCGCCCTTGTTCCCGCCCGGGCGCCGAAATATGCGATTTGCTGTGTGATCGAGGACGGCGAGTCGGGAGGCAGGACCGTGGCGCCCCGACTGAAGAAAGTGATCGAGGGCATGCTCAAGGCAGGACTCGTTGTGTTGGATGAAGAGGCTGAAAAGAGAGAAGACTCATGAAGATGCCACCCAAATTGAAAGACGTGTTCCGGAGAAACCAAGACTGGCTGCTTCTCTGTGTGGTTTTGGCGTTGGTGTTCCTGGGCATCATGGCGATTCGGGAAACTGATTTTGTGGGCATGGCCTTCGACGTTCACAGAAAATGGGTGTGGCAGGCAAGGTGGGCCGCAATCGGTGGCACCCTGCTCTTGCTTGCGCGCTCCGTCGATCATCGAAGTCTCGGCACCACCATCTTCGCACTCTACGGCCTCAGCATTGTCCTGTTGCTGTTTGTCCTGGTTTTCGGGGCGCCCATCAACGGCGCTCGCAGGTGGATTACGCTTTTTGGCGTGCTCAGTTTCCAGCCGGGGTCATTCGCGCTTTTCGTGGTTCCCGCCACGTTCTGCTACTGGATGTCGAACTGTCCTTTCACACTGTCCAAGAAGCTTCACCTTCGGCTCGGTGTCGTGCTGGTGCTCGTTCCGGCTTTTCTCATCTTCATCGAACCTGCCGGGGGGACTTCGCTGGCCTTGGTTGTGACTGTGATCGTCATCGACTTGGTCTGCAGGGCGCCAGCATCCGTGGTCAAGAGAATCTTGCTCTTTGTAGGCGGCGGTTTTGTCTTGGCCCAAGCGGTACTCGTCTGGGTTCGGTCCCGGAATATAGATCCGGTGCTGATCCGAGAGACGTACGAACTATGGCCCTATAAACACCAAACGAATCGCATCGTCTGGTTCCTCACGGATGTAGGTTCCTGGAACGGTCAGCAGAGTGTCCTCTGTTTTGTCTCTGGCGGCTTGGTCGGGAAAGGCTCCGGACAGGGCTTCTTGCAGTCTCTTGGCTACTTGCCGCGTGGTGTTGCATCCAACGATTTCCTCTTTTCGGTAGTTGGGGAAACCACTGGCTTCACGGGTTGTGTGGTGATTCTACTTCTCTATGGTGTGCTGATCGCATCGGGATTCGCCATCGCGGTCCGGGCGAAGGACACATTTGGGCGGATGCTTGCCTGCGGAATTACCACGCTTTTTGCCTTGCACATCGTTGTGAATCTTCTCATGGTGGTCCGCATGCTTCCCGTGGTCGGACTCCCTCTTCCCTTTTTCAGTCAAGGGGGGACTTTTCTTGTCATGTCGATGCTGGCGATGGGAGTTTTGGCAAGCGTGCACCGGGAGAGCGTGAAGGCGGAACTGTCCGTTGCGGATGAATCCGTGCCACAATCCGTGCTGCCTGTCGGTGTTCATCAAACGGTTCTGAGCCTCGGACCACTGCTCCAGCTGTTTTTTCAGTACAAGCAGTCAAAACTGACAGAATGCGCGCAGGCGTTGGAGGAACTGGCGGCGGCGCATGCGGATGGTTTTCTCTTTGCCCTGGGACCACCAGACCCACTACAGAAAAAGAAAAAGGGCGCCAAGAGAAGGCGCTCGCAAAAGAAAAACACGGACGAACTCCAGGAGGAATTCCCGAATTTTTCTGCGTTGTGAAGGTGAGAAAGGTATAGGAAGCAGATAGGAAGTCGTGTCTGGGCAGGCCCGCCGCGAAAAACCATTCGCGCTGTCGATGGCGCGAAAGCGGGCTAGTTCTGCTTCCAGTTGGAGATGTCGTCAGCGTTCAGGGAGATGCCATCATTGCCAGCAGACCAGAGGTCGAATTTCTCCGGATTTCTCGTGCCGGGGCATTTGTAGTAGAACGCTTCTCCGTAGCCGTCGGTATACTTGTTGCCGCCCATGTATCCGTCCAAATAGGTGCGCCCCGTCTGCAGGCTCTGGAACCCGGCCGCCGTGTCAAAGGGGGAGCTGGCGCCATCAATCCGAACGCCACTTGCCGAGGACGGATAGTGGCCGCGGTCCTGCTGAAACTCCTCCAGCGCCATCTCCATAGCCGTCATTTTCGCGATGGTCTTGCTAATGCTCGCCTTTTGCATGCCCAGGGAAACCAGTCCCACGGTCAGCGCGACGAGAATCGCGATGATCACAATTACGGCGAGCAGTTCGATCAGGGTGAAATGGGTGCGTTTTCTGGCAGTCATGGTATTCTCCTTGTAGAAAGTGTGCAGTTGAGCAACGTTATCCATCACCATTGTACTCTTTCCGCAGCCAGTGTTCAAGACAGATCGAGCGGTGTGTTGCTACAACACGTCGGTTGAGCACCTTTCTCTCTCCGGAGACACGATGACCATTGAGGAACTTCTCGCGCAATCCGCCGCGCAGCTTGTTGGGGTGGGGATCCAGAATGCACGGCAAGAGGCCGGCTGGCTTCTTGCCCATGTTCTGGGCCACTCGCCCATTGCGGTTCCCGTGTGTGGCAGCGAACGAGTGCCCCGCGAGAAGGTGGAATGCTTTCAGGAACTGCTGGTGTGCCGGCTGGCCGGCGAACCGCTGCAATACATCATCGGATCCACGGAGTTCTATGGGTTGGAACTAGCCGTGGGACCAGGCGTTCTCATCCCCCGGCCGGAAACCGAACGACTTGTCGATTTTGCAGTGGAATTGTGTCCATCACCGGGAAGCGTCTGCGATCTCTGCACGGGCAGCGGCGCGGTCGCCCTTGCGCTGGCCCATGAACTGGGAGAGAACGTCGAGGTGACGGCTGTGGACATCTCGGAGAAGGCGTTGGCATACGCGCGGCGCAATGCCGAATCATTGGCTCTCGACCACGTCGAGTTTCTCCTGGGAGACCTGTTTGGTCCCGTGCCCCCAGATGCACGCTTCGATGTGGTGACGGCCAATCCTCCGTATGTGTCTCCTAGCGCCTACAACGCGCTTCCGGAGGAGGTGAGGGCGCATGAACCACGTCTTGCCTTGTGGGCGGACGACTGTGGTCTGGCGCTGGTACGCCGAATCGCGGAGGAGGCCAGGCATTTTCTCTCTCCGCATGGATATTTGCTTTGTGAGATCAGCAGCGAACAGGGCGCGGGCGCGGTCGATCTGCTGACGGCCTTGGGCTACACCCAGATCGAGGTGCGGAAAGACTACACAGGCCGCGACCGGGTGGTTGTCGGCCGATGTGAAAGAAATGCTGAATACTGAACTCTGAACGCCGAAGAACTGGAGTCACCACGAAGACACGAAGATCAAAGCAA
>JAGLDW010001190.1 GCA_023145395.1 Lentisphaeria bacterium
GGGCAAGGGCAGAAGCGTGCCCCACGGCGGAAGAGTTCTAATCAAGCCCCGCTCTTCATAGGGCGACAGCAAGGAAGGCTTCCATGGCCTCCCTCGGCGTCCTCCATCCGAGACGTTTTCGCGGTCGGTCATTCAGAAACCTGTCGATGCGCTTGAGCTCCGCATTTCCGATTCCAGAAAAGGACGATTTCTTTGGGTAAAGCCTACGGATCAGCCCGTTGGTGTTCTCGTTGGTACCACGCTCCCAAGAATGGTAGGGGTGAGCAAAGAATACATCAATGCCCGTCTTCGTCGCTATCTTTTCGTGTCGGGTAAACTCTTTGCCATTATCAAGTGTCAGGCTTAGGCGAGACCTAGGTGCCATTTCTGCAAACCGCCTGCAGATGCTCCGTGTGACTTCATCAGCCTCTTTGGTATCCGTGCGATCAAGCAGCGTGAATAGCGTTTTTCGCTCTACCAGCGTCACGAGGTTGCCTGTCTTTCTGGCTCCGTTGATTAGATCTCCTTCCCAGTGTCCAACCGTGGCTCGCGTCTCGACCTCAGGCGGTCGCGTGTCGATCATGCGCTGGTTCTGGATCTTCCCCTTCTGCCTGCCATCATCCCGAGGGCAACGCCGACATCGTTTACGGTGGGCTCGAGGTAGGTTCTTCCACAGGTCGCCGCCAGCCTTGGCATCAGCGTAGATGTGCTTGTAGATTGTTTCCTTACACACCCAGGGACGCCCCTCCAGTCGGGCGCGTCCGCCAATCATGTCAGGGGTCCAGCCATCTCTGAGACGGGTCTCAGCGTCCTTCTTTACTTCCTCCGTGAATCGCCGTACCCCCGGCCGCTTAGCCCGCTCCCGCGCCATTGCGTGCGCCTGGTGCGGCTGGTAGCCATTCCCTCCTGTGTTCCTCGCTATCTCACGGCAGATCGCACTCGGTGATCGGCCCAAGCGCCGGGCAGTCTCACGCTGCCCATACCCCGCTTGACGCCACATCCGAATCAGCCTACGCTCTGTATCGGTCACGCGTTTGTAAGTCACTATGTCCTCCATGTATTGCTAGTACACGAAGAACGTACCTTACCGCGTGACCATTTTC
>JAGLDW010001191.1 GCA_023145395.1 Lentisphaeria bacterium
TGGTCATCAGAATCGGACCGTTGAAGGATGCGAACTCCTTGGCCTGCTTGTACCAGGCACCACCGTAGTTGCCAACCAGATGACTGAACTTCTTCAGCTCGGGATAGTAGTGGCTCGGCAGCATCTCGCCGTGCGTGTACACGTCCACGCCCGTGCCCTCGGTCTGCTCCAGCAGTTCCTTGATGTCCAGTAGATCATGCCCGGAGACCAGGATGCCGGGGTTGGTGCCCACACCAAGGTTCACTTCGGTCAGTTCGGGATCGCCGAAGGTGCTGGTGTTGGCGGTGTCAAGCAGCGCCATGGTTGTGACGGAGACGCTGCCCGCTTCAAGTACCAGGGCGACCATCTCGTCCACGGACAAGTCCTTGACCATGGAGGCGAGTGCCTTGACGAGGAAGGCGTCGATGAGCGGATCCGTGTGTCCCAGGACTACGGCGTGCTCGGCGTAGGCGGCCATTCCCTTGATGCCGTACATGAGCAGCTCGCGCAAGGAGCGCACGTCCTCGTTCTCAGTGGCAAGCACCGATGTCTGGGCCGCGGCGGCGAGCATGTCGGCTTCGCACGTCGGCGCCCAGGCTGCGCAGGTGGGCAGTTCCGTGCCCTCGGGCAACTCGGCGGCCAGCTTGTCGCGCAGGGCAATGATCTCGCCGATGCGGAGCACGAAGCGGACATTGTCGAAGTTCGTGTTGGTGACCGTCTCAAACAGGCCGTACAGCGCGAGCTGTCCGGCGGCATCGGCGGCGGCGGTCGTGCCCACGGCCTCGGCGACACTAGCCAAGCCCTTCAGCGCGTAGATCTGTGCATCCTGCAACGCGGCCGTGTCCGGCTGCTTGCCACAAACGCCCTTGATCGTGCAACCCTTGCAGCCCGCGGCCTCCTGGCATTGATAGCAAAACATTTGGTCCGACATGATGGCATTCCTTCTCTTTTTTCCGCCTTCCGGCAGGTTTCTGGGACAAGACTATCTACTCGAGAATCTCTACTTGATCCGCTTCACCTCTAGAATGTCGCCTTCGAGGCTCACTGTAGCCTCTTCAACGACAAGATCCGAACGCCCG
>JAGLDW010001192.1 GCA_023145395.1 Lentisphaeria bacterium
GATCTCCCTTGCCTCCGCCATAAGAGGGATCTTCATCCGGCGTGTAGTCATCGATGCGCTCGGCGGTGTTGTGGATGCCGACGACGATGTGCGGAGGCACGTGCCCCTGGGCGGTCAAGGCATCCAGGGTCTCGTCGACTTCCCAAGCCACGCCAAAGGCCGCCTGGGTCGGGTCGAAGAGGTTCTGCCCGTCGTGCATATACAAAACAGGAAAATGGGCACTCGGATCGCTGTCGTAAGCCTCCGGCAAAAACACGTCCACTCGACGGTCCTGCAGGCCGGGGTAACTCAAGGGCTCTACATGCCAGGTGCGTCCCTCCGCCTCCATCACCAAAGGAATAATTGTTCCGGCGTCTGCTTCTTCCGACCTCACGAGACGGAAACCGTTATTGTTGCCGCGGAGGCCAGGGACGCGCAAGTTCCGATTGGCGGCCCGGGCTTGCCAGCCGTGGTTGGACCAGGAACCGCCGCGCCGCACACGATAGCTGCCTCCCGTGATGCCCCAAGGGTCGGTCGCAGATTCGGCCGGGTAGTCCTCCTCATACCAGTCATGACACCACTCCCACGCGTTGCCTAGCATGTCGTATAAGTCCCAGTCATTCGGATCCCTCGTGCCGACCTCATGGGTCGTACTGCCGCTATTGCCGCAAAACCAGGCTATCGGGTCCAGCACATCGTTGGGCTGCTCGCACAAGGCATGAGTGTCGTCCAGGTCGCCGTTGTAGGTAGCGGTGGTGGTACCGGCTCGAGCCGCGTACTCCCACTCGGCCTCGGTCGGCAGCCTGTATCCAGGACAATCATAAGGCGTGGCGTAGGCGGCGCTTGGCTCACAAATCACATCCACGCCCGTGCCCATGCAGGTATAACAAGCCTCAGAACCGATGGTCGCGGAAAGCGCGTTGCAATAGGCCGCAGCCTCGTACCAGTTCACCATTTCCACTGGGCACTCCGTCCCGCAAGCTCTTAATTGTGATGGATTGTAGCCCATCAGGGCCTCGAAACGCCCCTGGGTCACCTCGGTGGACAGCATCCTGAATCCTCGGGAAAGGGTGACCGTGTGCTGAACCTCGTCGGTCGTCCCTTCAATTTCGTCTTCCGGCGAACCCATCTCAAAGGTACCAGCCTCTATGGGTACAAACTCACCTACCGTCACGCACTGCCAGGTCGTCTCGTGGCAAGCCTCGTCTACGGCGCAACCGGGCGAGCAGGTCCCGCCGCAACCGTCGGGGCCGCAGGCCTTGCCCTCACACTCGGGCGTGCAGGGTTTGCATGCCCCGTCGGCGCATCCATCGGGGCAGCTGACCAAGTCCGGACTGTAGCTGCAATCACCGCCATCGCAGACGCCGGTGGCCGGATACTGCATCAGGCTATCGCCGGCACAGGTGTCGGCCGGCGGGGTGTCGCAGACAATCCCGGCACAGGGATCGCCGTTACAGGCCCCGTCGCTACATCCTTCGTCGCAAACCACGGTCTGAGAAGTATAGCTGCAACTTCCATCAGCGCAGGTTCCGTCGTTGGCGTAGACAACGGCCGAATCGCCGTCGCAGTAGTTTGCCGGCGGGGTGTTGCAAAGCACATCCTCGCAGGGGTCCGCCGACTCGACACAGCGACTGTCCTTACAGACCTGCGTACCTTCGCAATCCGAGTCCAGTACGCAATCAACTGGATTGTCCGTCGAATCACCACATCCGGAAAACAAAAACACCATGGACAAAAACAGAGCCAATGAGGATATGCTCGCTTTATTTCGCATGCCCATCCGCCTTCCCCTCCTCCACTCGGACGCGCAGATCCACACCCCGCGCCTTGAGTTCATTGACCATCGTATCCATCAGGCCAGGTCGTTCGCCCAGGCGTTCCGGCGGAATCACCCCCGGATCGAGTCCCTCATCGCCGAGCAGCAGACGGGTC
>JAGLDW010001193.1 GCA_023145395.1 Lentisphaeria bacterium
TCGTCGCGCAGCATGACATGGCCCTTGTGCCTCAGAGCCCAATGCGTGTCGCGATCCCCCTCGGCTGGCATCAGTTCGAGCCAGCGGGCGCGGAAGCGGATGTAGGTGTCCGTGACCAGGTCGAGTAGTTGGTGCACCAGTTTGGGCTTGTCGAACAACTCCACAAACATGCCGCTTCCCCAGATCACCTCGCACACGTCCATCGGGCCCTGCATATCCGGGTGATAGACGTGCACGTACTTGCGGAGATTCGGGTAGGGCGCAAAGGCATCCGCAAAGCGCTGCCCCATCTCGAACACCCGCGCCCCAAAGCCGGCGTCCAAATCGGGGGGACCCGCGTCCAGCAGAGCCCGGACACCGTCCGTCCCCCCCTCGACCGGCTCGCTGGTGGGCAAGGTGTTGTACTCGTCGTCCATGATGAACAGCTTCACTCCGAACACGGACGGCAGGATGCTGGATCCGTAGTTGGTCCGCACGCACGCAATCTGTCCGTTTCCTCTCGCGACCGAGGACTGGGCGAGGCACAATTGCTGCATCAGCATGCAGTCGAGGTCCGCAAGCGCCTGGTTCACGCGCACGGCAGGCCACTCGAGCTTCGTCTCAATCCCTCTGACGCGCTTCGGGCTGAAGATGTCGCCCTCGAACTCGCCGTCCATGAAGGTGTCCCACTGCGCGAGAAGATTCTCCTCCACAGCCGGGTCGATGCGGTGTTCCAAATCCTCGAGGAATTGCTTCATTCTGTCGGCTCCATCTACAGGCCGCTCGTCGTCGGCACGTCTGTGGTTGTCGGGCGGCATAATGTCCACCTCCCGCAGGCTCTGTGCAACCGCGCATGTGCCAAACATGGGCAAGATTCTCCCCCGTTGACACAGTCCATTGGCCGAATACAGTATTAGAGGGTCCCTGCATCACGAGATCCACGTGGTTTTTTGCAGGAGCCTCCCAGGCAACTTTTCGGACTTGGCGGGGTCAAGAGGAATGCAGCGGCCGAAGTCTCCCGCAGTTGCCGGGGACGGCGGCCTTTTTTGCGGATCTTCGGGTGTCGCACACCACCCACAGTACACAACGAGTAGAGAGCGGCAGATGGACAAGACCCACACAGTCGAGAAAATCGGCGGGACGTCGATGAGCAGATTCGGCGAGATCATGAAGAGCGTGATCATCGGCGGACGGAGCGAGGGTGACCTCTACAACCGCGTGTTTGTCGTCTCCGCATACGGTGGAATCACCAATCTCCTGCTGGAGAATAAAAAGACCGGTGCGCCGGGCATCTACGGCAAGTTCGCCGCCGACGACCCGAGCTGGACCGACGCGCTCGAAGCCGTCAGAGCCCGCATGGTCGAATGCAATCGTTCTTTCGCGGAATGCGGACTCGACCAGACCCAGGCGGACGATTTCGTCAACCTGCGCCTCAATGGGATCCGCGACTGTCTAGACGACCTGCACAGACTCCGAACCTACGGGCATTTTGATTCGGCCGTCTACCTGCCCCCGACCCGCGAACTGCTCAGTGCCGTCGGAGAGGCGCACAGCGCCTTCAACTCGGTGCTCATTCTCCAGGCCAACGGCGTGAACGCGCGCCTGATCGACCTCACTGGCTGGAAGGAAACCGATATCCTCGGTCTCGACGAAGCCATCCTCACAGGGTTCGAGGGAGTGGACTTCGCCAACGAGATGCCCGTCGTCACGGGCTACGTCAAGTACGACGAGGGCATCATGAGCCGTTTTGACCGGGGCTACAGCGAGATCACCTTCAGCAAGGTGGCCGTGCTGACACAGGCGCGCGAGGGCATCATCCACAAGGAATACCACCTCAGCACGGGCGATCCCGTTCTGATCGGCGCGGACAAGGTCAAAGTCATCGGCGGCACCAATTTCGACATTGCCGACCAGCTCTCCGACTTGGACATGGAGGCCATTCATTCCAAGGCCTCCAAGGAGATGGAGCTTTGCAACATCCCGATCCGGGTCAAGAACGCCTTTGATCCCGAGCATCCCGGAACGCTGATCGACCAAAACTACATTTCTCCGGAACCGCGGGTCGAGATCATCTGTGGACGGGATGATGTGCTCGCCATCGAGGTCCACGACCCTGAAATGGTCGGACAGGCGGGCTACGACTACCGCTTGCTCAAACACCTGAACGACGCGGGCATCAGCTATATCGCCAAGAACACCAACGCCAACACCATCACCCACTTTGTGCCGGAAAAGAGCGACAAGCTGGACTGGTGCGTGACTCAGATCCGCGAAGCGTTTCCGGGCGCCCAGGTGAAGGTTCTTCCTGTCGCCATCGTCTGCGTGATCGGCACCAACATGAAGATTCCCGGCTTCCTCTCGCGAGCCGCGCGGGCACTGGCGGATGCGGACATCAACATCCTCGCCCTCGACCAGGCGATGCGCCAGGTGAACATGCAGTTCGTGGTGGACCGCACACAATTCGAGGCGGCCCAGTTTGCCCTGCACCGGGAGTTTGTGGAGTAGGCGGGATCCTTCCCTCCCGCCGATGACGACCGCGTTTCGGCGTGTCGATTCTACCTCAACTTCTCGAGCAATTCTCCGATTTCGATTCGCACCGCGTCGGCTTGGCTTCGGTCCCGGGGGATTTGCCAGCGCATGGCGGAGACATGGTACTCGGAAATCGTGGCGCCGGGCGCGGTCAGCACGCGGTCGGCTGCACCGGCCAGCAGAACTCGTGCGCGGGGGAGTAGTTTGTGCCTCGGCTGGCGTTTCTCGAGTTTGGCAACGGTCTCTCGCAGCATCGCCAGGTATTCGAAGTCCCCGACACTCTCGCGTATGGCCTCCATGTGCTTGCCCGGTGTTGCCGAGTCCGGCCCCAGAAACAAGGGCGTGTAGGCGGCGTTCTTCGGCACGTAGTCATTCCATGAGTGGCCTCCGCCGGTGCTGCCGAAGGCCCAGAAGAAGCTGCCCACACCTCCCATCTGGAAGACGCTCCATGCCTGTAGGCGGTAGTATGCGTACGGGTCGAGGATTCTCGTTGGTCCCCAGCACGAGTAGAGGTATAGCCCCTTGCCTGCCTCGACTTGGCTGCGGTAGAAGGCAATCCGCTCCTTGTCCGGATCGGCCAGCAGGGACGGGCGGTGGGGGCACATGAAATCCACAGCGGCCAGAAGTTCGGGAGTGTTCCGCTCCATGGGCCGGGTGCCGTCGTCCCAGATGGACACCTGCGGCGCCGCAGCCTTGATGGCCCGCGACCAGGCGATGATCGTTTCATCGGCCTTCACCGTCTGGGATTCGTCCAGGAGCAGCAGGAACAACTGGTCCGGAGAGATGCCCCGACTCCCGAGGTGCGCCACCCAGAAGCGGATCCAGGCGCCGACTTTCGTGGCAAAGAGTGGGTCGTCAGTCTTGGTTCCGGCGATGTGGTCCCCGACGCGGCAGAAGACGTGGTAGCGCCGGGCATCGGGCCACCTCTGGACCCAAGTGTCGAAACTCCTCGTGCTGGGGTTCTTGACGAGTCGACCAGCTGCATCGAACTCGCCATGCGACATGGTGTCACTGGTTGCCCAGGGCGAATCGACATGGCGGCTCTGTAGATGGGCGATCAACGCTGCGCGATTCCGGGACGTGACCCCGTACAACGCGCCGTTGGTGTAGTCCCAGCCTCCCACATGCAGTCGTGGCCGAACTGGGAATTCAACGTCAAGGACTCGTAGTGTGACCGGCACGCGCAAGGATTCGGGAGCCACGCCGTTGATGACCAGTTGACCACGATGTGTGCCGGGAAGCAGATTCTTGGCAGTGACCCAGAACCAGACTTGCCGAGTCATTCCGGGCGGCAGGGATATCTCGTAGCGCCCACCTTTCTGTTCGACTTCGGGCAGAGCCGCGGCGACCAGAATGGACTCCGGCGTGTCGGTCCAGGCGACTTCGGCAACGTTCATGTAGTTCGGCTGCGGTGTGCTGGGCAATCCCTCGAAGGTCAACTGCGCCTGCAATGGCCGTTCGCTGCAATTGGTGAGATTCAGGGCGGCGGCCCGTGTTTCGCCTTTCATCATGACGACTTCAATCGTGGGGGGAGGCGGGGACTCGGGCAGGTCGATGGGCGTCAGGTAGTCCCACGGGTTCGCGTGCCAGGCGACGACCGGCGCCGCGCCTTGCGCCGCACGCGCCGCGCCGAGGAGGGCATAGACGCGCTCATGCACGGAGTTGAAGGGAAGGACTCCGTGGAATGTCTTTACATCCACTTTTGGGAGTTCGCGGATCGCCTTCGCCAGAGCCTTTGACTCGATGCCAAGACGCTTGCGGAGTGCGTTCGGGAGGTCCTCGCTCTCCAACGC
>JAGLDW010001194.1 GCA_023145395.1 Lentisphaeria bacterium
ACCAACGGCACAGGCTGCCCCGTGCGAGCATTGCGCAAAACGGCTTTTCCCTGCCCATCCGCGCCACTGCCGTACCAGTAGTCCGAATTGCCGGAGAAGGACTTTCTGAACTGGAGGGTCACGGTCTTCCTCTTGAGCGTGCAGGAAAGCACGTCGGCGTCGCCGAGGATCTGCCCGTCGTCCTGGACCAGGCGGAACCCGCGGGGCAGGTCCGATACCTTGCCATCCCAGCTGCTGATGGCCAGTTTGCAGTCGTAGCGGATGCGCAGACGATTGCCGGGGAGCTGTCGGACCTCGAGCAGTTCGGGCACATCACGGGACTTGCGGCGGTAGAGCGCATCGTCAATGGCATAGGCCCAGCGTTGCGCAAAGGCTTTCATGTTCGCGGCATCGCGGTAGTGCACGCCGTCGGTGGGAAGGATGTCGTAGGTGATGGCGCCGGGCAGAATATGGTCCTGCAGCGTCCAGGACTCCTGTTGTGCTTGGCGAATGCCATCGTTTCGTTCACGCAAGCTGCCGAGGTTCGTGATCTGGCCGATGAAGATGGGCGCCTTGAACAGCACATGCATCTCCTCGGCCATGGCCAGGAGGTTTTTCTTGTAGGCAGCGTAGTCGCCGAGAACAGTCAGCTTGTTGTGATGCGTGATGTCGTTTTCGCCTTGGTAGTAGAGGACGGCCTTGATCTGCATGGTTCCCTCGGTGGCTAGAGCCACCTTTTTCTTCATCTGCGAGAACATGCTTCCGCTCTTCCTCCATTGCTTCACGACCGTGCTGCCGACGGCGGTCTGAATGAAACCCATGGGCAGTTTCTCCTCCGGTATGAGCGTGTTCAGCACGATGGGCCAGGGGGAGGCATGCTTTCCCGCGCTGTCCGATGGGTCGTCCCCCTTGGACCAGGCTCCCGCACGGAACTTGGAGCCAATGGTGGGGTTGTCGGCATTCAGAGTGACCATGTGTCCGCCTCGACCATCTGCGTTGGATTGTCCCGCTATGACGAAAACATCGCCGAGAGAGATGTTGGAGACCGTGGCGACGGCGTCAGGTAGCGCAGTGCATCGCACTTCGAGTGGTCCCTGACCTGTTTTTCCCGTGATCGTTCCGAAGAACTGCCCGCCTTTTGGAGCGGCATCGACAATCTGCCACTTTCCCCCGTTGAAGCGGGCCTCGATCTTCCCCGGCATGACTTCTCCCTTGGCGGTGCCGCGGATGCGCATGGGGCCCCCGCTGGGGTACTTTCGCTGAATCACGGTGAACTCTGTCGGAAACTCGATGCGGACGCGCATCTCCGCCGCGTAGGCGCCCATGACAAGTACACTCATCGCCAGTCCAAAACGTTGCATGTGGAATCCCTTTTCTACAACACCGACATGCTCTCCTGTCGGGATGGAGCGTAGCGCAATCCCAGTCAGGAGAAGCAACCTTGATCGCGTCAAATGCCCAACGTCGCGCGCACCTCAGAAAGAGCTTTCCCCGGTACGTCCCCTTCCACGCTCTTGGCGGAACGCAAATCCTTCAGGTCTTCGTAGTCGGCAAGTTCTTCAGTGATACGCTCAAATTCGTCGTAGGGCAGTACAGCAAATTCTTTCTTGCCGTTTTTTTTCAGAATATTGGGATGGATGGTCAACATTACCTCACCTTTGTCGATAGGCTTCACGCCGATGCACAATTCGATAAACCAGAATACAATCGCCGTCCTCAATTTCGAATAGCACCCGGTAAGATCCGATCCGAAGACAGTATTCGGGTGAAAAGTTGGTTAGTCGCTTGACGTCACCAGTCAGATCGTCCTCAAGCCGAGCAAGGGCGTCAGCAACACGTGTTGCCGCCTGCAACGGCAAACGGCGAAGATCCTTGATCGCCTTCGGTTTGAGTTTGATTCTGTAGTCCATGGAAAAACATACTGGCAGTTTGGGTCACCAGCAACTCACCTCTCCGCGAACGATGCACTCACCTGCTGGGAAGAAGCGGAGCGGACTCCCGGTCAGTGTGCAGCGACTTTGTTGTTCACTTTTCTTCCTGCCTTACCCCCGTGCAGGCGCAGCCACCAGTAGAGGCACCATTGACGGTTTCCCCTAGCGATGTCCAATGCCGTCGTCTGCCCTCTGTGGACGATATTGAGCGCTGCAGGGCTTCTTGCGAGGACCAGCTTGGTCATCTCAAGGCTGCCACTCCTGACTGCGGAACAGAGGGGGCCATCTGAATAGGGCGAGTGGTGGACGAAGCTCTCCGTCGGCATCTCGTCGTGAAACCTCTGCATGGCCTGCCGCGCGTCATCCCAGTTCAGACCGACAACGCCGACCTCGGTGTGCTCTCCCGGAATGCCCCCCACTTCATGCCAGTTCGGGTTCCCAGTCCTGACATCGGGCTGTCCGTTTCTGGGACCGCACGTCCTGCACCCCAGCATACCGGCCAGCGGCAGAAGCAGAACAGTGATAGCGCATTTTCTCATTGTCTCGTGGCCTGCACAGCTCTGTTTGGGTGGATGTCCGCATTTTCTGAGTTGGCGGCTGTTTTCGAGTGCGACTGCAATTTCTCTGTTGTGCGGGATTCGCTCGAATCCGCTTTTCCATCCCTTTGTCTACCTGACTATTGCATTCAGAATGCGCGGGTTCAAACGGAGGAGGATAGGCGGAGATGCGAAGCACCGCCTTTTTGACTTTTGCCGATTCTCGCGCATGTTTGGCACTGTCCCTACCCTCCTGATTTCCATCGCGTTCGCACAAGGTGGCTATGAAGAAAATCATTGACGATCTGAAGAAAAATCTCTCGAGTGTCATACGGGCCAAGGAGCAAGTGATCGAGTACATCCTGGTGGTGTTGTTCAGCAACGGGCATGTGTTGCTGGAGGACGTGCCGGGTGTGGGCAAGACCACACTCGCCAAAGCATTGGCCCGTTCTGTGGAAGCCGAGTACCACCGGATCCAGTTCACGCCGGATCTGCTGCCAACCGATATCACGGGCGGCATGATCTACTCCCCGCAGACCGGCGAGTTCACCTATCGGCCGGGCCCCATCTTCTGCAATGTGCTCCTAGGCGATGAGATCAACCGAGCTTCTCCGCGGACCCAGTCCGCGCTTCTCGAGGCCATGAGCGAAGGGCAGGTTACCATCGAGGGGCAGCGCCGTCCGTTGCCTGCGCCCTTCTTTGTGGTCGCCACGCAGAATCCCATCGAGTATCATGGCACGTACCCGCTTCCGGAAGCTCAGCTCGACCGCTTCGCCATGCGTCTTGAAATGGGCTACCCCGATGCCGATGCCGAAATGGCCATCGTGCTCGATCAGCGCCAGACGCATCCGTTGGAGAGCATTCGCGCCGTTGCCAGCACGGAGGATATCGTGCGGGTGCAGCAGGCGGTGCGCGACGTGGCGGTGGAGGCGACGGTCGTGCGCTACATCACAGAACTGGTTCGTGCCACGCGGGAGGAGTCGCGGCTGCAGCTCGGCGCCAGTCCCCGCGCCTCGCTCGTGCTCTTCCGCACATGTCAGGCACTTGCGCTGATGCGCGATCGGGACTACGTGACTCCGGACGACGTGAAGGAGTTGGCCGTGGTGGTCATCGCGCATCGACTCATGCTTGAGACCAAGGCCAGCTACTCGGGTGTGAAGAAGAGCGACGTGGTCAACGACCTGCTCGAAACGCTCAAACCGCCAGTTTGAACCCTTCCAGAGGGGTGCCCCGTCGGTTCCTCTATTCCGTCAGCTTCTCGATCATGTCCGCGATCTCGCGTCTGCGGGTTCGCACGGTCTGCGGGTCGCTGGTGAACTCGGTGAAGCTCTTGGAAATACCGTCTGGCACGATGAGCAGCCTGCGGGCCTGGGCGCGAAGGGGTGTGTCGGTTTTGGTGCTGGGACCATCGTCGAGGAGACTCCGGAGCAGCGCCAGGTACTCATAGTCCTCAATGCCATCGCGGATGATTTCCAGGCGTTGCGATGGCCATGGCGTCATGTCCGGTCCCGGCCAGGCGAGCAAGCCGTCGCCGTTGACTCGGTAGCGCGCGCCGGTGACAAGCTGCCCGTCGAAACTGGGCGTGATCTCGGGGAAATGCGGTTTGCCCGATGCGGGTCCGGGCAGGCCCTCCCACCAGGTCATGCACCAGTAGAGCAAGCCCGTCGCGCCCGCCTCCCAAGTCTGCCAAAAAAGTACGCGATGCGAGGCGCCAGGCTTGTCGATGAAAAAGTTTGCGTAGGGTGGTTTTGGTCCGCAGCAGACATAGAGCCAGAGTTGGTCTCCAGCGGCGCGTCGCGCCTGGTAGAAATCGGCGGATTCGGCGTAGCGCTGGGTGAGCGCGCACCAGATATCGACCACGCCGAAGAGCTGCTCGGGAGGGCGGTGGTTGATGGTTTGCATGATGGGGAACCCCGGCGCGATCTTGCGAACTTCTTCGTAGACGCCGCGGATGAAGGCGTACCCATCCGGATGCGGTTCGTCCACACCATAGATGTAGGCGCGCCCCGGCAGACCCAACGCCCGGTAGGCGGCGTGTTTCGCCCGGAGGCGTTCGTATTGCGCCTCGGGCTTGATCCGTTCTGGCTTGCCTGTCTGCCATTCGCGCGGACAGGGGAGGCGATAGAGCGAAAAGGAGTTTGGCGGGAAGTAGGTGTCCGCGAAGGGAGTGATCGTGGTCTTCAGCGCCGAAAGATCGAAGCCGTCCTTGTCCCCCCGCAGGTACTCGTTTGCGATGTTTTTGGGGCTGATGCGGTAGCGTCCGAGAAACTCGCAGAACTTGGCGTACTTCTCAATGGGCATCAGGTCGGCATAGTTCCCCTTCCCATAATAGTACTTGGACACGATGTGGGCGTAGATGCCAAAGGGGCAGACGAGTGTGCCTGGTCGCGGCAGGCGGAAACTACGCACGCGATACTCCACGGGAACCGTTGTGGCGTCCCCTGCCGCCTGGATCGTGACGGAGCCAGTGTACAGCCCTGGTCGAGCCTCGGCCGGCACGTCGAGTCGAAACCACACGGGGCGGCATTCTCCCTTTGGAACTGCGAAGTCCGCAGGCGGTAGAAGCACGTCCGGCCAGCGGCCCACATGCCGCGTCGCATAGCTTGGCTTCCCGGTTCGCACCCAGCCAATGGGATGCCAGGCGAGAGTGAGCTCTGCTCCGGCTGCGCTGATGAGAGGCGTGGTTTCCACGCGCACATTCGCCAACGCTGCGGAGTCCGCAATCACCACTAGTTGGAACGACTCCGATTCGTCGCGAGCCACATCCAGCGAAACTCGCGTTCTCGGGGTCAGTGCCGAGAAGTCGTCGTGGGGTAGAATCTTGTCCATGGAGTCCGCGATCACGACGGAGAAGGGCGCCTCGTTCGGTGGGGTGATCGCGTGACGGACGGCAAAGGTGCGGAGTTCGCGCAGATTCTCGCGTAGTGTCTCGATTTGGCTGTGGATCTCGAGGGCGTTTTGGCGCGAGCGGATACCGTTGGCCACGAGTCGCTGGATCTCAGCATGCGAGGCGCGTGCTTTGCGCAACGTGACATCGCCGGCTTCGACAGTGGCTTTGGGCAGCTCGTTGGCAGTCAGTTTCTCCCACGTCGTCGCGAACTCGGCAGCCACTTCTTTCCCGCGGCGGAGCAGTGCGGGGCCGAGATACGCTGTGAAGTCCGCACCGGGGAGCTTGACGTTCCCGAAGCGTGTCGCGTCGTGAATGCCACCGAGCGACCAGGTGACGGTCTCCCCGTTCACTCGATCGTTGCGGACGAGATTGATCCCCCAGGTTTCGCCTGTGGTGAAACCGAGCTGAAGATCTGCCAGCGGGATGCGGATCTCGACCGTCCAGCGATCGTTCCTACGGTGGGTCGCAGCGGTTGCCGTGCTGTTCCAGGCTGGATCGTGGCGGTGCGAGTCCCGGATATGGCCTAGAGCGTTGACACAGAACTGGAGATAGTCGTCGTGCGTGTGCCCCGGATCGAGAAACACCTCCACGCTGTCGTCGAGCCAAGTGTCTCCGTCTCTGCGGGTGGCGTCCAGCTTGAGCTTGGGATTCGCGGGGTGAGGGCACTCGAAGGCGACGTATAGGTTGTCATCGTCAAAGGCGATCCAGGTCTTCGTCTTCTCCCGCGCCAGGGCGTCTCCCGTGTACTTGACGAAGGTGGTCACTGCGCGTGCGGGGTTCCAGCAGGGCTCGTCAAGGCGTCCATCCAGCTTTGGAGTGGCGCGGGCGGCTTCCATGCCGGGCGTTCCGATGACGGCGATATCGTCGAACCAACTCGCTCCGCCTTGACGCCCATAGAGCACAAATCCGATGGTGCTGACTTTATCCGAGAGCTGAACCTGTTTCTCAAACAGTCGCCACTGGTCGCTGGCAGGGAAATCGCCCACATTCAGAAGGCCTAGATAGGTTTTGTCCTTCGCATAGGTGTTCACCCCCACGCGCACACTGTGCTTCCCCTCCGTGCGGTAGAAGCCCGAGACTAGTAGGGAGGCACCCCCCTCGACGGGCAACCCGTAGCGACTGTATTGCATGGGCGCCTTGTTCTCGCCGGCGATTGGATCGCGCCAGAGGATCTTGGCGGAGGCGCGTCCCGAATGGGCGACGGTGGTGTCGCGCAGATGCATGTTGCGGTTCTTGGGTCGGCCAG
>JAGLDW010001195.1 GCA_023145395.1 Lentisphaeria bacterium
GGTTCCCCACCCGGCCATCTGGCGATGCTCGAAGACCCACTTCGCAGCCTCATGCTCGCCTATCCAGTCCGTTCTCCCCGCGTCATGCCGCGAGACGATGCGGAGGGCGCCATCCCGGAACAAGAAGAAGACGATCTCGCCGCTGAAAATCGCCACGAGCTCTTCTTGTGCCGCCTGCACCAGCTGCAGTTCGCCGGGAATCCCTGCCAGCCGATGGCTCACTCGATAGAGGACTTCGGTGCGACGCTCCTTCTCCCGCGACAGATCGATCTGTGCCCGAATCCTCGCGGTCAGCGTGCTAATCACGAGCGTGATGACGAGCATCACCGAGAAGGTGTACAAGTACTCGGGATTGTCGACGACGAACGTGAATCGTGGCGAGGTAAAGAAGAAGTTGAAGAGCAGCACGCCGACAATCGATGACAAGATCGCCGGTCCACGTCCAAGTCGTACTGCGGAAACAACGACGGCGAGGAGGTAGGACATGACGAGATTGGCATCCGTCAGATCAAACCAGTCGAATAGGCCCGCAATCGCAGTGGCCAGGAACACGAAACCGAACGCCCAGCCGTACTTAGCTAGAACATGATAGCGCTGAGGCGTTCCCGTTACCGCGGATGTGTTCTCCTCCGCGCTCCTGATCACATAGACATCGATGTCGCCACTCTGAGAAGTCAGCCGGTCGGCCGGTGATCGGCGCCAGAACCGCAACCCACGGCTGCGTGTCTCCTTGCCAACCACGATTCTGGTGACATTGCGAGCAGCGGCGTACTTCAAGATCTCCTCGACAATATCCTCGCCCGTCAACTTGACCGTCTCAGCGCCGAGGTGTTCACTCAGCCGCAGGTTTCGGTTTAGCAGCTCTCTGCTCCTCACATCCTGTTTTCGTGGAGGAGCTTCCGGGTACACGACCACCCATTCCGCATGCATCGCATTGGCCATTCGCTGGGCAGCGCGGATGAGCTTGGCGGAATCCGTGCCTGTTCCGAGATAGACAAGGAGGCGCTCAGTCGCCGCCCACGTAGGGGCGTGCGGTCGCTGTGGGCGCATTCTCCGTATGTCTCGCCCCACATGGTCCGCCACACGGCGCATGGCCAGCTCCCGCAGCGCTACGAGGTTGGGTTTGCGAAAAATTTCATCCTCATCGTGAACCATCCGCTCGGGCACACGCACCTTGCCTTCTCGAACCCGCTCAAGCAGTTCGTC
>JAGLDW010001196.1 GCA_023145395.1 Lentisphaeria bacterium
CCCAGCGCAAGCGTTCCATCAATCTTGTCAATTTTTTGTCTTGTTGTATGGCATGGACTCTCTTTTTTTGAAGAGCACGTCCATGCCGAGGACGGCTCCGGCACCAGCAACAGGAGAATGTGAAGATACAAGTAGGATTCTATGGTCATGTGCGCCAGTACCAGAACATCAAGCAGGAAATCGATGCCCAGATCGAGGAAGTCCTTCTGAGCGGAAAGTTTGTTCAGGGCCCGAAACTCGCCGCGTTTGAAGAGCAGGCCAAAGCATACTTTGGCTGCGAGTACGCCATCGGCGTCGGCAACGGCACGGACGCGCTCTGGCTCAGCCTCATGGCACTCGGCGTCGGCCCCGGAGACGAGGTCATCACCCACGCAAACACCTTCTTCGCCACGGTCGAGGCCATCTGGATCGCTGGTGCCACCGCCGTCCTCGTCGATTGCGATCCCCAGACCAAGTGCATCGACCCCGCAGCCGCCGAGGCCGCCGTCACGGACAAGACCAAGGCCATCATGCCTGTCCATCTCTATGGTCAATGCGCGGACATGCCCGCCATCAAGGCCATCGCCAAGAAGCACGATCTGTTCGTCATCGAGGACAATGCCCAGGGCATCGACGGCGCGGGCGACAGCTTCAAGCAAGGCGAGCTTTCCGACACGGTCTGCACCAGTTTCATCATCCAGAAGAACTTGGGATGCTTCGGCGACGGCGGCATGGTCTTCACCGACAACCCGGACGTCGATGCCAAGATCCGCAAGTTCCGCAATCATGGCTCCGCCGAGCGCGACCATCATTCCGCCGGCTTCAACAGCCGTCTCGATGATATCCAGGCCGGCGTCCTCTCCGCCAAGGTGAAGCACATCAGCGCCTGGACGGATCAGCGCATCGCCATCTCCAAGATCTACAACGCGGGACTCGCCGACTGCACCGCCTTTGAACTGCCCTACCACAAGGCTGGTTTCCGTCATGTCTTCCATCTCTACGTTGTCGAGACCAAGACGGCGGAGAAGCGCGCCGAATTGCTCCAGTTCCTCCAGGACAATGGCGTCGATGCCAAGACCCACTACTCCATCGCCATCCACAATCAGGACGGCTTCCCCTGGGGCAAGCCCTTCCGCCTGGCAGGCAGCCTCGAGAACGCCGAGAAGAACGCGGCAACGTGCGTGAGTCTTCCCATGTTCCCCGAACTGCAGCCCGAAGAGATCCAGTACATGATCGAAAAGGTCTGCGAGTGGGACGCCTTGCAGAAGTAAGCGTCTACTCCGGGCGGGATTCGAAAACTTCGAATCCCGCCTTTTTTTTGGTTTGCCCCCGGCCGGGGGCAGGCCGAGCAACTCGACCTATAGGGAGACAGACAATGGGCAAATACAAAGCAATGGTCGTGGGTATGGGCAAGCGTGGCAAGCACCATGCTTTTGGATTCCACGCCAACGACAATTTCGAAGTGGCCGGCATCTGCGACATCATGCCCGACGCGCTCCCCGGCTTGTCCGAGGAACTCGGTGGCGCGGCCTACGGAACGGATGCAGCCAAGATGGCCGCCGACATCAAACCCGATGTCTTCTGCTTCTGCACCCACCCCAACCTCCGCTACGATCTGATCAAGCTCGGCATCGATGCCGGCGCGAAACTCATCGCCTTCGAAAAACCCCTCGCTGCCACCAGCCATGAAGCCATGAAGATCAAAACGCTTCTCGATGCCAATTCCGATGTCAAAGTCGTGGTCAGCCACCAGCATCGCTATGGTGCCCACTACCAGAAGGTTCGCGAGATCATCGACACGGGCGCCCTCGGCCGCATTCACACCGTATACGCGACCTCGCCCGGCTGGATGCTGCACATGTGCACCCACATGATCGACTACATGCGCTGGTACGCAGGAAACCCGGGTGCCGAATGGGTCATGGGGCAAGCCGCGGGCAAGATCAAGTTCGACGACATCCACGCCTCTCCCGACTACATCGCCGGCGTCATTCAGTTCGCGGGTGGTGTGCGCGGCTATCTCGAATGTGGCGCGGGTGCTCCCGACCAACCTGAAGTCGCGAAGTGGTGGGGCAAGAACCGCATCGGCGCCCAGGGCACCGAAGGCTTTGCCGAAGTGCTCACAAATGGAGGATGGCGCGCTGTCACCAGCAAGGGCGTGATGTCCGGCGAAGGCGTCATGAACTACGATGCCGACATGCCCCCCTACATTCAGGAGATGGCCGACTGGCTCGACGGCACGATCCCCTGCCATCAAAACTGCTTCGCCAACGCCTACGCTGGATTCGAAATCATGGCCGGTATGTGCCAGAGTGTCATCAAGGGCGGACAGATCGCACTGCCGCTGACGATTGGCATGGACGAAATCGTGGAACTCAAGGCGAGCATGTCCGACGACCAAGTCCTTTTGGGCGCCCCCATCCACGCCGAGGAGTTCGGCCTCTAGCCTGATTGATTCACGCATCGGTCCTTCGGCCCGCTGCGCTTCATCACTCAGGGTACTGTGGAAGCGCTCCTCAGAGCGCTTCCACAGAAATCCAGAGAGAGTGGCTGCGATTCTCTCAGTCTTGCCCCTGTTCCGACAGGCCCGAGAACGCCGCAAGTGCGTTGTCGGGCCTCTTCTCTCCCTCCCGTCTCAAACCTGGTTTCATCGCAAAACGAGAAACCACGTTCTTCGATTCCTTTTTCTCCACCAAAGGTGTTTCCTGACTGGTGATGCCCATCTCCTCCGCTATATTTTTTTGAAACCAGCACGGGAGATCCGAAAAGAAAATGTGGCTCTTGAAGTCAAGATTCCGGATTGATGCAGAGCAGGTCAAGGAGCGTGTGCTCCGCCTAAGACGCATGGACAAGATTCTGCTCGTCCTGACCCTTTTTCTTTGTGCCACTGGTTTCTTTTTCATCTATGGCACCGGGCAGGAGGTCGGAGGAGAATTTGCAGGGTACTGGAGGAGGCATCTCAGGTGGCTGGGACTGGGTGGTCTCTGCTATCTGGCTCTCTGCCTGACTGACTACCGTTTTCTTGCCCGCTGGTCATGGGTTCTCTACATCTTGGGGCTTGTGCTTCTCGCCAGCGCATTCACGCCCTTGGGGCGCGTGATCAACGGGGCCCGTAGCTGGGTGCGCATTCCCGGGCTGCAATTTCAGCCGTCGGAACTGACGAAGCCTGCAACGCTGCTCTTCGCCTCATGGATTGCCTCTCTGGACGTTGTGAAACGTCCTCGTCTCCCTCTGTTCCTTCCCGTCGGCGCCTGTGTGCTCCCTCCCATGCTCCTTGTCATGCTTCAACCAGATTTCGGCACAGCACTGGTCTTCATTCCCCTGTCGCTCGGCATTCTGTTCGTAGGCGGTGTCTCCTGGCGATGGATCGCCATCGTCGCCACCGTGGGCGTGTTGGCGGCACCATTGACGTACTCCCGCCTCCGGCCTCACCAAAAAGACCGCATCCATGTGTTCCTGCAAGCTCCTTCGCAAATTGCTCTCGGCATGTCCGCATCTACACTGCCGCCCGCCTGGCATGAGCGTTGCGCTCTGTTGCACTCCCGTTTCTTTCGCAACTCAAAACAAAATATTGGCAAAAACTGGAATGCTCACCAGTCTCTGCTCGCCGTGGGTAGCGGTGGCATGTGGGGCAAGGGGTTCATGCATGGCACTCAGCACGTTCTCGGGTTTCTCCCCCGCACAGTCGCTCCCACGGATTTCATCTTCTCGGTGGTCGCGGAGGAGACGGGTTTCGTCGGTTCGGGCACGTTGGTCCTAGCCTTCGCCGGCTTCCTCGTGTGCTGCCTTCGGTCCGCCCGTTTGGCGAGCGATGAACTCGGCCGTCTGATCTGCATTGGTGTGACGATGGTCTTCTTCACCCATATCTTCATCAATATGGGCATGACCATGCAATTGGCACCGATCATAGGGATCCCC
>JAGLDW010001197.1 GCA_023145395.1 Lentisphaeria bacterium
GCTCCTGCGCTCACCCTCGAGGAAGGCTGGAATCTAATCGGAGTTCCTTTCGAGTGTCCGATACCCGACTGTGCGGTGGACAGCGTTTGGGAGTGGATCGACCGGCGCTATGCCGCCGCCGCTGTCCTCGAACCCGGAAAGGCCTATTGGCTCTACTCCAGCGAGGACAGAACAATCCGCCTGGCCGCGCCGCAGGAATAAGCGTGCAGTCCGGTTCGATCCACTTGGAGGCAATCGACGAACTCCCCCCCCGTCTTTTTGGCGGGGGGGGTAGCACTCCTCACTCGCCATACAGCCAGCGCACGGGAAAACGAGTGATCTGGGTCGTCGCAAGTGCCTGGCTCCGCTTGCCCGAGCAATGCCCAAGAAGGACGTGATCACCCACAATCTCGACGGCGGTGTAGCAGTACCATCCCTGGGGATCCTCCTCGATTGTGCGCACGTTCACCCAGGTTTTTCCCTCGTCAAGCGAGAGCGCCGTGGTAAAGGGTGTCCGGAGCCCGGCTCGTTCCTTTGAGACGCCCGCATGGTTGTTCCAGACCATCAACAGGTCTCCAGTAGTCGGGATTCGCTCGATGGAAGCGGGGGATTGCGGAGAGGCAATGTCCGACGGCTCCAAGGCAGACCAGGATTCGCCACCATCCTCCGAAAACGAGCAATACTGCACACCCACATTGGTGCGCACAAACATCATCACACGTCCACCTTTTAGCTCCACAACACCCGGCTCCTGCGCCACCACCCGCTTCTTTTTCGGGGAATACGCCTTCTGCCGGGTTTTGCAGCAGCGCCAGGTGCGGCCGAGGTCGTCAGAGAGAAAGCAGGTGATCTCGCCCACCCAGTCCGGATTCTTCCACCCCGGGCGGTTGTGCAAGGCTACGGGCAGGAGAATCCGCCCACTCTTCAACTGCACCACGCGGTCGTTGTTCAGCACATAGTAGCCCATGTCCTCATTGGGGATCACTCCGACGGGCTCGCTCCATGTCTCGGCCTCATCCGTCGAAATCCGCACCAGAGGGCGGCAGTCGGACAGAGAGTTCTTCCGCATGTAGAACAACGCGATCCGACCATCCTGCAGGCGCAGCATGGACACGGACATGATGTTCCATTCTCCCTCGTTGGGCAGAATCATCGTGTCCTCTTCGGTCCAGGTGTCTCCCCCGTCGCTGGAGAAGCGACCGGCAAGAAACGCTTTGGCATGGTCGCCACGCCCGCTGGTGAAGTGGGTGTAGACGAAAAGCACGCGCCCGTCACGCAGCTGAATGAAGTCTCCCTCGCTATTGCGGGGATTTTTGGGACCAGGCGGGAGAAGCACAATCTTTTTCATTCCATTTTCCTCCATGATTCGAACCGGGGGTTTCCAGGTCAGAAAGCGTTCTGCGACATTTCCCTCGATCCTACAGCTCTGAATCCGCATCGTGGCGCGCCAGGGAAGAAATGTAAAAGCGCCCAACGGATCCGTCCCTACGTTCTTCTGCTTCCATACGGTCTTGTCATCGATCACAATGTGCAAGTTGTCGCCCTTGCGAGTCGCAACGAAATCAAAGGGGACACCATCTTTGAGAAAGTCTTTCGGATCCCCAATGGGTGTGCCGTGGGCATTGCCAAACAGCGGGCCGGTCAGAAACACCTTGCCGTGCGCTCCCTCGAAACCAAAGGCACCGCCTCCGAGCAGAAAAGCACACGCGCTGCGCGCCAGGCCCCGGATCTCCAAGCGGGCCCGGATCTCGAAATCGCCAGGCCCGATGCCGACACCACTCTGCAACCTAGCCTTCTTGCCAGTTGCCTCCAGCCAGCCGTCCACCGTTTTCCAGCCGGTGTCTTGCCCCAGAGTCAGAAGCGGCTTGCCATCCCTCACGATGAACGTGCCGGCTCCGACTCCCGAACAGACAGAGAGAAACACCCAAAAAACGAACGTGTGCCAACACAACTTGATCCTCATTTTCTACCGCCAACTCACTTTCACCACACGCCAAATACTGTCCATGGTCTGCGGAATCCGCACCATGTCCTCCACTACCTCGCAGGAGAGCTTCCGGCCCGCGCAACGGACATCGGCGAGGGATTTGCCCTCGGGGACGGCCACCTCAAGAACGACCGGATAGGGCGGCACCCACTCGAACACACGCGACACGGCTTTGCCATGGCAAAGCTGCTCGCCGCCATGGTTGATGAGAAACGCCCACACGGCGTCTTCCGTGGCGTGGGCAACCACCTCCACCGTGCCCCCTTCGGATACCACCCGGACCGATGGACGCGGGAGCAGACGTTCGAGCAAACCCCGAAACCAGTCCGCCTGCCAATAGTTCGCTGCCGTGCGGTAGCAAGCGCCAATATTCGCCTCCAGGTACCACACAGCGCCCTGCCCCAGAACGTGCCGGGTGAGCGCGGGCTGGTCACTGCATTCGAACGAGATCGGTCCCGTCGCGTGTCCGAACCGCATGCCGTGGCTGCAGTCGTATGGCTGAATCGCATGCAACACGACCTCCGTGCCTTCGTCAGGAAGCACCCGGTGAAAATCTCCCTGCACCAGCACTGGCGACTTGTCGAGATCCTCCTCCCAGAGGGGTAGATAGATGTGGTCCTGCCAGGGCGCGTCCTCGCGCGACACCCCGAGCCAGTCCATCCGCGCCCCGTCCACGTCGGGGATACGTCCCGTCACCAAAAGCTGACCACCCGCTTCCACAAACGCCTTGAGCCGAGCTGCCGTGTCGGCGCCAACACCCTCGGTCTCAGCTAGGATGACCACTTTTGCCTTGTCCAAATGCATCGCCAGAAAACACTCGGCCACCATGGCCATGGGCAGCCCCGCGTCCAGGAGCAACCTATGCGTCCCCTCGGAGGCAACCATTCCCGAATAGTCGCAGGCGAATTTGTGCATGTCCTCGCCATAGATGCCGTGGGGACCGATCACCATCAGCACTTCGCCAGGCTGCTCGGCATCGACTGGAGGCGCCACGGACTCCAATGCGGTCTGCACCTTGCCCATGAAGCGAATCGCCCGGGAACTGAGGGGATCAAGCCGATTGGTTGGATGGAGACGGTCCCCAAGATAGGGGCGGCAGCCGTGCGCCCAGACGGTCACGGCCGTCTGTTCCAGACCCGACAGCAAACGAGGCGCCCAGTCTCTCCAACCATTGTTGATATCCGTGAACATGACGTCGCAGGTGCGATCGGTCGTCTTGCCATAGCTGGAGTGGTAGGAGGCCTGCAGCGACTGGGGCCCAACCGTCGAGTAGTCGCAGGTCAAGCACGTGACCCCCTCGGGCATGGTCTCGGGGAACCGGCTGGTGCCAACCCAATTGAAGCCCACCTTGAAGTCCGGCTTCTGGTCGGTGATGTATCTGCCCACCCTGCCGACGACTTTCCACGCGCGTTCCCGGCGAAATGCGCCATAGAGACCCCAGTCAGGGTCCGATGCGTCCCGTGGAATATTGCGTCCATGCCGCTCTGCGAACTCGCCCTGGCACCACGCGCAATGACAGACTCCCATCGCCCCCATGGTGTCGAAGAAAAAGCCGTCCACATCATAGCCATCGATGATTTCCTGAATCATCGGCAGCATGAGAGCGTCGATGTAGGGTGTGTAGGGACAGGTGGAGACAAAATGATCCTCTGTGATGCGCGGTCCGTGATCCGGATTGCCGATCTGCGCCCATTCCGGATGCCGCCGTCCCGCTTCGCCATCGATGCCGAAGCTGATGTACGCCAGCACCCGGATTCCCTTGGCCTTGCAGGCGCGAACCACATCCCCGAATGCATCCCCCGTCATCAGAGGGTGCGGATTGCCGACCGGACTTGGGTAGTAGGCGAACCCCGTGTGGCATTTCGCGAAGGTAATGATCTCGTCGATACCCGCCGAGGCCAGTTCCTCAGCCATACCCTCCACATTGGGGTCGTCGTTGATGCGAATCTGCTTGTGACTATGAAAATCGAAGTGCCAGGCCAGCTTTTCCATCATCGTCTCCAAATACGTGTCATTATTTCAGGGTCGGCGCGCCACACGCGGCTATTTCCAGAAATCTCCAAAGAGAGTTAACAAAGTGCGCTACTCTGTGATCGCAAACTGATCCGACCCGTTTCATCTACATGGTTCCAGCCCACCAAGAGTGGGAACGACTTGCTGAACCGCGTGCTCGAAAAGCGAAAACAGTGCCTTCGGGAGGGCGACCATATAGGGGTGTCATCCCAGGACAACGGACATGCAATGCGCGGCTCAGCGGGAGCTTCGCCCTCCCGGGGACAACGGACATGCAATGCGCGGCTCAGCGGGATACGGAAGGCGGGAAATCTCGCCGAGCGTGGGCATCGCATCCATGGCACCCGGACGAGTCACGCTCAACGCCGCCGCTTGCGAGGCGCGTTTGAGAGCATTCTCCACAGGTTCGTCAGCCGCGAGACCCGCAAGCAAAAAGCCGATGAAGCAATCTCCTGCAGCTGTCGTGTCCACCGGGTCGCCGGGATAGGCGGGGCACTGCAGGTCGATCTCGCCGTCACGGTATCGCGCTCCCCGGGCTCCCAGTGTCAGACAGACAGCCGTATCGGGGTATCGGGCGCGCAACGCCTCCAGAATCCCGTCTGGCTCCCCTTCCCCACTCAACGCCGCGCCCTCATGCTCGTTGACGATGAGCAATGCCAACCCGTCCAATACGAAGGAGCATACATCCGGCGTCATAGGGGCGGGATTGAAACAGACCCGCAACCCGGCATCAACGCCTGCCCGGATCAATTCTTCCGTCACGTTGATCTCGTTCTGAAGCAGCAGGAAGTCACCTGGCACGCATGCGTCAAGAGCGGAAGCGATATGTTCTTCCGTGATTGCAAGATTGGCGCCGCCAAAGAGAAAAATACTGTTCTGTCCATGCCGGTCCACCTGAATCACCGCATGGCCACCTGGGCCGTCGGAGACCAGAACCTGCTCCACCCCGACCCCCTCACTAAGAAGACGCTCCCGAAGCCACACGCTGTCGCTGCCGACCATCCCCGCATGCAACACTTCCGCACCTGCTCGCGCCAGCGCCACGGACTGATTCGCCCCCTTGCCACCGGGAAAGCGATTGTAGGATGACGTGGCCAGTGTCTCTCCTGGACGCACGATGTGCTCGACCCCATACACATGGTCCACATTCAAAGACCCGAAGTTCAGCACTTTCATAGAACCACTCGCATTCCACGTTTCGCATGGATGGTTGACGTACGCCACACACTGCCGCCTGAACGATCAAACTACAAACCTGCTCCGCCTGAAACAGGGTGTACTACGAGTACTGCACTGGACATGCAGGCATTTGCTGCAATCCACTTGAAAAGGAGCCGCAATCCGTGAGAGTAAACAATTGTTGGCGACACGGCTCCGTCTTGGCGGACAAGTGACTTTCATCATACCCAGACCGCTCTGTCGCTGGTCCGGGTCTTTACTAGGAGTAGGAGAAACTCATGGCATCCCTGAACAAAGTGCTTCTGATGGGCAATCTCACCCGAGATCCACGTCTCAAACAACTGCCGAGCGGCTCTTCCGTCTGCGAACTGGGACTCGCCATCAACCACCGCTACCGCACGGCGGGCGGCGAAGATCGCGACGAGACCACCTTCGTGGATATCGAGGTTTTCGGACGCCAGGCGGAAACCAGTGCGCAATACCTGAAAAAAGGCCGTGCCGTGCTCATCGAGGGACGTCTCCGCTACCACCAGTGGCAGGATCAGACCTCCGGGCAGAACCGCAGCCGCCTCACTGTTGTCGCCAGCGACGTCCGCTTCATGGACTCTGGACGCGACAACCAAGACCAGCAAGGCGGCTACCAGCCACAGCAGCAACAGCAACCACAGCAGCAACAGCAGCAACAGC
>JAGLDW010001198.1 GCA_023145395.1 Lentisphaeria bacterium
AGAGTTGATCATGTCCGAGATTGTTGCGTACCAGTGTTCAGTCCCCGTTCGCCACGATGTGGATGTGTTTGTTGCGGGCGGTGGTCCGGCCGGCGTCGCGGCGGCGCTTGTCGCCGCGCGCGAAGGGCGGAGTGTGTTTCTGGCGGAAGGCCACTCCTGCTTTGGTGGTATGGGGACGGCGGCCTTGGTGCCGGTTTTCATGACCTTCTCCGACGGAGAAAACTTTCTGGCTGACGGCATCGGACGGGAAATTTTGGACGGTCTGAGCGCGGAGAAGGGGGAGGACTCCCCGCTCTCTCGCAACTCGATCCCCGCGGAGCTGCTCAAGCGCGTGTACGACCGTCTGGTCTGCGCGGCGGGGATTTCGTTTTCCTTTCACACTCAGGTGATCGACGTGCGCGCCAGCGATGGACATCTGGATCTGGCTATCTGCAATGCGAAGAGTGGCATGTTCGCTGTGCGCGCGAAAATGTTTGTCGATGGCACGGGAGACGGGGATCTTGCAGCCTGGGGGGGAGCGCCGTTCGAAAAAGGCGACGAGGCGGGAAACCTCATGCCGGGAACACTCTGCAGCCTCTGGACGGATGTGGATGTGGAGGCGGCCATGGCCTCGCGCGGCAAGGTTCACGATCTGCTTGCCCAGGCCTTCGAGGACGGACACTTCACCGTCAAGGATCCACATCACCCTGGCATGTTTCCCGTCGGCAACCATGTGACTGGAGGGAACATCGGACACGCCTTCGGGATCGACTCGACCGACGAGCGCTCGCTCACGGAGTTCTACGTGTCCATGCGGGCCATGATCCCCGAGTTTGAGAGTTTCTACAGGAAGTACGTCCCCGGCTACGAGAATATCGAGCTGGTCGCGACGGGCTCCATGATGGGAATCCGCGAGAGCCGACGCATCCTGGGCGACTACGTGCTGGATGTGGACGACTTCAAGAACCGCGCCGTGTTCGAGGACGAAATCGGCCGGTACTGTTATCCGGTCGATATCCATCCGTCCAGGCCCGACCCCAAGGCCTACGCCGCCTTCGAGAAGGAGTTCCGCTCGACGCTGCGCTATGGCAAGGGCGAGAGCTACGGGATACCCTACCGCACGCTCACTCCCAGGGGCATGGACAATCTGCTTGTGACGGGGCGCTGCGTCAGCACCGACCGGCAGGTGCAGGGATCGATTCGAGTGATGCCGGGATGCTACATCACGGGTCAGGCCGCCGGCATGGCCGCCGCCATCGCTATCGAGCGAGGGGTCGATACGCGAGGGTTCGCCATGGGCGAGCTGTTGAACCGCCTCCAGGACATCGGAGCATTCCTCCCCAATTTCTCAGGCTAAATCTCCGCGTGCGCGAACCTCGCAAGCCCAAATCATGGAGGGTGAACGGCCCGTGAGCCGCCGCACTGCGAACTCCGTTGCCCCGGGAGGAGGAAGCCGTTTCGA
>JAGLDW010001199.1 GCA_023145395.1 Lentisphaeria bacterium
AGAATCCTCTTCGTCATCTGGAGTGTGATCATCTGATCATGCAGTTCAATGACGAGTTCAGTCCTGTCGCCCTTTCTGGCGATGAGGGGTTCCTCTACATCGTCATGCCCATGCGCGGCTGATTTCTCCACAAGGGACGGTCATGGGCATTCTGTCCCGCCTTCGTCTACAGCATTTCCGCAATTATGAATTGCTGGATTTGTGTCTCGTGCCTGGCGTGACGCTTCTCACAGGCGCCAACGGGCAGGGCAAGACGAACATTCTAGAAGCTATTCACTACCTGGCGCTCTTGCGTTCATTTCGCACACGGCGAACAAGTGAAATGATTCGCTTCGATTCACAAACCTTTCTCGTGGATGGTGCGTTTGAGGTGGGTGAAAAGGAAGTGGCGCCAGGGAATCTGCGTGTCTGCTGGGGAGAGCAACGGCTCATGCAGGTGGATGGCGTCCGCGTCGATCTTGCCAGCCAGTTCATCAATCGGTTTATCTGCTTTTCGCTGGTTCCTGAGGATATTGCTCTGGTGAAGGGATCTGCGAGCGAACGAAGGCGTTTTCTTAACATCGCGCTTGCACAAGCATATCCAGGATACCTGGGGGAACTGCAATTCTACCACCAGGCGTTGCGACAGCGAAACAGTCTATTGCGTAGATCAGACACAATCCCAGCCAATGCGTTGGAAGCCTATGATGCAGTGCTGGTCAAACATGGGTCAAGAATAGAACGTATCCGTTGCGAATTTGTGCACTACCTGGATGGCACGTTGCTGGAATTGTCGGGAGAACTTCTTCCCGGAGCATCCACACTATCCGCTCAGTACTCTCCTAAGGGCCTTGGAAGGGGTGTCCATGATATTGAGGAGGGTGAGGTGGCCGAACAGTATGAAACGGCTCTGAGGGCTGTGCGAGCGCGCGATCAGCGTGAAGGTCGCACCTGCATGGGGCCTCATCTAGCGGATATGATGGTGTCACTTGGAGGCAAGAGCCTTCACAAGTACGGATCCGAGGGAGAATGTCGCATTGGATCGCTCGCATTGCGGCTTGCTTGTTTGAAAATGATGCGGGCAAGAGCGTATGAAGGCGGACGGCCCCTGGTGCTGCTGATCGACGATGTGACGGGAGAACTGGATTCAGTCAGGCGGGATGCGTTCATGCGCGCAATCCAAAGCGCGGATCAAATCATTGCAACCACCACGGAAGCCCGCAGCGATTTCTGCGGAGGCGACTGTGCAGCGGCCTACCGAGTTGAGGCTGGGAAAGTTACGAAACTATGACGGGCAGTATTTCGCAAAAGATGGGAACATATGCAGGTGTAGCTAGCCTCTTGGGCGGAGTTTTTCTGTTCAGCACCGTTGAGTTGGCCAGCAAGAGACTGCAGGATCTACACCTGCAAGTGGATGCGGATGTTCTCGTTTTTGTACGCTTTTTCATCACGGGCATTGTTCTCATCTCCCTTGGTTATCCTGGATTCCGGAGAGCGGGGAAAAAGCTTGTGGCGAAGGATTTTGGGTTGTTCGCGATGAATGGCGCAATCGGTGTGACCTTGGCGATCTATCTGTTTCATGTTGCCATCAACATGTTTGCCAATGCATCTTCCTCGGCCGTCGTTTTCAGTGTCAATCCCGTGTTCGTGATGATTTTGGCCCGCTTTATCAACGGTGAGAAATGGACCGTGCGCAAATGGGTTGCCGCCTCGGTCGCATCCGTCGGAGTGATGCTGTTCGCCATGGAATCGGGCAACTTTGGCGCCAAATCCCTTGCCGGGGTTGGAGTCATGAGCGCCTCGGCCTGTCTATTCGCACTCAGCACCTGCATCGCCAAACGAGTCATATCGCGGTACGGCGCCATGATGTTCGTGGGATTCAGCTCGTTGTTCGGCAGTCTCTTCCTCGTTCCATTCATCGCCTTTCGCTTCACGCCTGAAATGAGCACGGAAATCATGAAGGGCATCTGGATCATTCTCTACCTCTCGCTGGTGGGGACCGCGCTGGGATATGCGCTCTACTTCTATGGGGTGATGCGAACAAGCGCGCAGGGAGGCTCCATGTCCTTCTTCCTGAAGCCGGTCGTGGCATCCGTGTTGTCCGTCCTCATCCGACCCGAGGAGACCATTAGCATGCCCATGGCGCTGGGGACGGCATTGATTCTCTGCGGCCTGTTCCTGGCCGTTCTTCTTCCCATGATTCTCAGTCGGCGGAAGGCGAAAATATGAACAGCGAACAATCCCTTATTCTGGCCGTGGATTGTGGTTCGACCAATCTCAAAATTGCTCTGTTCACGCAGGAATTAGAGCGTGTCTACGAGTTATCCACACCGGTTGTGTACACTGTCAACGACGGTTGCCGAATGGAGTTTGACCCACAGGGCATACGCACAGCATTTTCACAGGCTATTGACCGGTTGTTGACAGAAAGTGGAACACCCGCGGCAGACGTGGGTGTGATTGCCTTTGGCAGCCAGGCGCAGACCTTTTGCATGGTGGAATCCGCCTCTGGAGACGCCGTCACGCCGTTTTTCAGCTGGTTGGACAAGAGAGCGGAGAAAGAATGCGTCCAAGCACGCGCAGAACTTGGCACAAACTTTCATGAGCATTGCAGTTTTGCACCAGCCATTCCCCAGTTGGAAGTATGCAAGGCGCTGTGGCTCAAAGACCGCCAGCCAAAAAGTATGGAAGAGAGCTATCATCACACGTTTCTTCCGGGGTATTTGGCCATGGGCCTTGGTGCACCAAACACGGTGGACAGAAACTTGGCGGCCATGGGGGGGATGTACTCGTTGCGCACGGGAAAATGGTGGACGGAGGCGCTGGCGCTATGCGGGCTTTCCACAGAGCAAATGCCGCGGCTTGTCGATGTGGGCGAGGGCATTGTGACCAAACACTGTCCCAAAGGCTGCCCATTCGAACCGGGTCTGCGCATCGTCTATGCGGGGAACGATCAGACAGCGGGCGCCTTTGGCAATGGTTGTGACGAGGACGGCGTGCTGGTCACCCTAGGCACCGCGCTTGTGGCCTACGCCTGTCGCGGAGACTCCCCGGGCCCCTTCCACAAAAGCACATTCTGGGGGCCCTACCCCGGTGGTTCCTGGTACGAACTGGCAACGCGGGACGAAGGGTGCTTTGCACTCGACCAGGCGAGGAAAACCATTGCTTCGGGGGTATCGACGCGATGGGTTGACGACGCGGCTCTCTCTGTCATCGAACAAGATCTGGTGGAGAACGCCCCCCTGTTTCTGCCGGGCGAAGCAGGAAGCGCCGGCGCCTGGACGACGCAGGGCACGGACGAGCAAAAAGCATACGCGATTCTCGAGGGAATCTCCTTCTCGTTGCGCACGCTGCTGGAGGAGGATATGTCCCTGCAGTGCTCCGAATGCGACCTCTCCGTCATAGGTGGCGGAAGCCGCAGCGAGGTATGGTTGCGCATCATTGCATCGACGCTCGGATGCTCCATCTGTCGCGGAACGGGAGACGGATTGCTTGGTGCCGCAGCCATGGCGCTGGGCGTGGAACCACCACAGGTTGGCAGAGGCCCGCGGATCTCCCCGGATCCACAACTGACCCCGATCCTGGACAAACGCTATTCGAAATGGCGAAGGAAGAATCTGAAATCAACAATCTGAAATCCAAAATGTGAGTAATCACTGTGAAACCGCGTGCATCCGTGTTCACTCTCGGCTGTCGGCTCAATCAGGCCGACTCCGCTCTCATTGCCGCCGGATTGGCGGAGAGTGGCTATGAGATCGTCCCCTGGGGGGAACCGGCGGACGTGCTTGTCGTCAATAGTTGCACGGTCACAGCCGCCGCAGGGAGAAAAACCCGGCAGACGGCGCGCGCCGCCCGCAGGCGCTGTCCCGATTCCTTTCTCGTAATCGTGGGATGCGATGCAAATCTCGACGAGCG
>JAGLDW010000012.1 GCA_023145395.1 Lentisphaeria bacterium
GGCGTGGTTCTGGTGGGCGACCACTTGTACGGCTCGGGGCACCGGGCCAAAGGCTGGTTCTGCCTGGATTTCATGACTGGCAAGCAAGCCTGGAAGACCGATGGCAAAGGGGCGCTCACCTATGCCGAGGACATGCTCTACTGCCTGAGCGAACGAGGGAGCATGAGCCTGCTGGCGGCAACGCCGGACGCCTGTAAAATCGTCAGCACGTTTCGTCTGCCCAAGGGGGGTAAAGGCGCCTATTGGGCGCACCCCGTTGTCTGCGGAGGACGCCTCTACATCCGCCATGCAGACGCCCTCTTCGCCTACGACATCGCAGGTAACCAGTAAACAACCACGCCCAAAGGACGTGGTATTGATTGACCCCCTGTGAGGGAGTTGACGACCCGCTCGCTAAAGCGCCGCTACAACTGCCGCGTAAACGCGGGACTCAGACCGGGAAGCGTCTAGCGGATCTCTTGCCTGAGTTCCGCGTTCACGCGGCAGTTGCAGCGAAGGTTTACCGAGAGGTCCTGTACGCAGCTTGTATGTCATAGTCCAAGATCCTGACCGCGCCCAAAGGACGTGGCATCTCATGGCGCGATGAACTACCAGGAAGGAAAATCCATGGAGAGAATTTGTAGATTTGCGGGGGTGCTGATCCTGTTGGCGGCATTCTCTGCTGCGGGCTCAGGCCTGCGGCAGGAGCCGCTGACAACCATCCGCGTGCCCGCCATATCCCTTGACCGGGTCCGGGTCCGCGAAGTCGTCCAGTTTCTCCGGATCACCTGCGAAACGCATGCGGAGAAGGTCGGCTACAGGCTGCAATGGCTGGCCAGTGAGAATCGAGATGATTCCCGCGTGACCGTGGACACGAGTCCTGCCTCCCTCGCACATATCCTGCAAATCGTCACTCCGATCTGCGGACTCCAGGCGCGCTTTGAGAACGGCACGCTCACTGTGGCAGACGAAGGCGTGCACCTCGATCCGCTGGAAACGCGCACCTTCGACGTGCTCCCTGGCTTCTGGAAAGCCGTGCGCAACGCCCTGCCTCCCGACGTCCCCCCTGGGCGTGAGCACAAGAACGCTTCCGTTCTGTCCTTTCTTGGTCTTCTCGGTCTCCGCCCGGAAACCGGCACCGCAATACGCGTCTCCACCGACCACACGCAGATCCACATCACCGCCACCGCCACGGAACTCGACCTCGTTAGAGATGTCCTCAAGACCACCTGCACCACTCCCTGCCGCTGGGAAGTCCAAATCGACGTGCTAACGGTGGCTGACCCAAAGCTGTTTCGGAATATAGAGAAACATGGAGTTCGGAACGAGCAAGAATCAACTGACTACTTTGTCTCCCGCTTGATCACCGACGGGAAAGTCAGAAAAGAGGACAGTCTGACGATCGATTTGTTCCCGATGGCGCCCGTCGAGAGAAATCTGGAGTTCCCCATCAAGGCAGGTGGCACAGTTTCGGTGAAGCTCCGAATGATGCCCAAGGAAATGCTGGGACTGCAGGAAGCCTATCAGACACAGTTCCGTGTTGAGACGACAATCGCTCAGTCCAGGGAAGCTGCCGTCAAACTGCTACTGGACACGACAGTACTCTTGGCTGAGGAAGACGAACTGCTGATCCCCCTGACAGGTGCCAGCAACCAACTGGGAAACAGCATTCCCCATGTGTTTCTCATGATCTCCGGAAGACCATGTTTTCCCAATGCCATGCAGGCACCGCCCCCAAAGGATGACGAGAACAAGCCGCAGAGTGGCCTTAGCCCGCCCCACACCAGACTTCGGGAACTGATATTTCCGCATGTGGAGTTCGATGAAATGCCACTCCCAGAAGTGATGAAGGCCCTGCGCAAAGAAGCACGAGCTCTGGATCCCGACGGGAAAGGCGTGGCAATCGACCTCCTGTTGTGTGAAGATGCAACTAAGCGGGAGACAACGCCAGCACCCCCTCCCAACGCGAAGAACATGGGCGAGGATCCGTTTCGGGGATTCCAGGACACGCGAAACGTCTCTGATCGAACACTTACCATGAACATGGACAATATCCCCTTGGGAGAGATCCTGCGTTACGTCGGCATGGGATGTGGACTGAGGATGTGGATCACCGCAGAGGGATGCGCGGTGGCAGACAGGCGGTGGGCTCTCCAGAGTCGCACTGAATTGCTCGGCTTCATAGAAGCACCCTTCAACAAGCAAACACGCTTGTGGGCCGCAAAGTTCACGGACCAGAAGCGTTTGGAGCAGTTCCTCGGCGAGTGCGGAGTTCCCATATACGCCGGATGTTGGGTAAGAGGAATCCAGTTTCCGTTTGGTCTGGCCATTGTCGCACGCGGTGATGTTGGGCAACTAGCGAGAACAGGAAGATTATTATCGTGCATGTCGAAAGTTGATCCTGCCTACCGTGTCTGCCACATTCGCACGAGAGTGGAATTGCTCGACATCCACGATCCAGCCCTCGTTGAGGAGGTGGCAGAATTCGCCGGCAAGAGACGAAGTGATCAAGAGCGAGAGTTGAGTGCCAGGCTCCGCCAGAGTCCCCGAGTCACCTGTCAAAACGTGTTGGAAGTGCGATCCATCACGGACCATGAGGGGTCAATGTCGGTGAGAGTATTGGGCACAGACGGCGAAAAAGATCTCACCCTCAGCGTTCTGCCAACTCAGTGGCACGCAGGGTGCTGCGTTAGTTCTCGGCTACGATGCTCCCTCGGGTCCAGGCATGCGGGTCAGCCCGAGAGATCTCCGTGGATCTGGGCATCGACCTTCCATGCCTACGCCGGTCACGTTGAGCCACCCAACTGGCTCATCCTACCCATTGGTCCATCGACGATAGACGGGAAAGCAAATGGGCTGCGCGTCCTTCTAGTTCGGACCACTCTCGCTGGTATGACTAGGGTTCAAGAGTTCCACACTGACGATGTAGCCTCCGATCAAGGTGAGACCCAAGAAGGGGACGCCGACCGGGAAGCCAACGAGAATATGCCAGCAACAGACGCAACCCAAACGTCTGCAGATTCCTCTCTGGACTCCGAACAACAGACGTTTCATTCCACCTCTTGGTGGGCGAGCTCAAAACTCCCCGGCCAGCCACAGTTCGCGATGGGCCTTGTCTTTGACCCGATGGTTCCGGGCCATGCAGAGCAATTGTCAAATGGACTTACCAGCACTCATGGCACCCGCAAATACGACGATGCGTGCATCAGAGCAGCCAATGGACTGCATCTGGGCCCTGAGCAGTTCCACGTTTTGTTCCGGTCGAGAGGAAAGCCAGAAGATGCCATGGGGATTTTGCTGTTGGAGAACAGCACAGGCACAATCACAATGCCGATCAAGGACAGCACCTCGTCGAGCATCGTCACCATCAAGCTTGAAACTCTCCTGAAGCGAGACCTCTACCGTCTCCAGTGGGAGCGGACCAACAGGGACGGGAGCACGCAGGTTGGGTACATTTTCGTTCCCTGGGACCGATCTGTTGATCTCTCCGACATCTCTCCGGATATGCAGATCACAGTTGGATGCATTGACAGGTTTGGGATTCCACTTCCCCCTCCGCTAGCGAAGGCTGTCGATGCACTGGAACGGGAACGTCTGGGCCGCAAGAGCCGACTGGAGAAACTTCTCGCACAACTCGACCGCATCCCGATTCGTCAGTTCTCCGTCCCTCGCGGCGCGCCACTGTCCGAAGCTGTCCGTCTCCTCAGGCCACTCCTGAAGGAGGCACATGAGACGCCGTGGCTCAGCAACGCAATGGTCATTCCCCCCGCTAAGTGGCCAGGGGAGTCTTATACCGAGGAGGTTCCCATCTCTCAGGGCGGCAAAACTGCGAGCGCCACGGACGACGACCCACTCGACGATTTGGCGAAGCTATTCGGCGAATCAACCTACAAAAGAACAACAAAAACCAGAAGAAGGTACCGGCTCTTCGACCCCTTTGCCTCCACAAATCTCCGTCCGACATTCCTCCTCGTCAAAGAAAAGAGAGACAGTGAGGACAATGGCGGCACTGGGACCCATAGTAACCCCTCATTTCCCCTCCATCCAAGGTTCCCGAACTCCTGGCAGACAGGTCTGCTGACGGGAATGGAGCTGCGTGACACGACTCTTGGGGCCATCGTCCGGCGCATCCAGACGGATACGGGATGCCGCATTGATGTCCTGCCCGGGAAGGGCATCGAGTTCACGCCGATTGTCGAATTATCGCGACGACGTTTCAGTGTGCCGAGAGGCCTATATCCAGCGAAACCCGACGATCTTCATCGTGCCTTGTCGAAGTGGGGGGTGGTTCCGGGTCCCATCGATTTCGCTGTGTACATGCCCGACCTCGACACGTTGCTTGCGGCAGGCACGGATGCGTTCATCGAGAGTCTACAGTCCCTCGTGGACAAGCAGAAGGCACCGTGACAGAAACGGGCGCATGTCAGTTCCGCAGGTGTTTTGTCCGCACCGTCCAGTCCGAATGCGCCGATGGCGGTGCCTCGTCCCGATTCTTGTCCCTCAAACGAGATTCAAAATGTGACCAGTGGTTCGGGACGGCTCGT
>JAGLDW010000120.1 GCA_023145395.1 Lentisphaeria bacterium
CTGCCCACCTTCGTGATCTTCGTGTCTTCGTGGTGGGTCAATCTCCTGAACCTGAGGATAGCTATGCCTGAAGACTATGTGGATGAATTGGTGCGGATTCTGCGGACTCTGCGCGCGCCTGGAGGATGCCCTTGGGATCGCGAGCAGACGCACGGGAGTCTGATGTATTTCCTTGTCGAGGAGACAGGCGAACTTCTGGATGCGATCGAGGAGCAGGACGATCGTGGCATGCTGGATGAACTCGGGGATGTCCTGCTCCAGATTGTCTTTCACTGTCAGATTGCGGAGGAAGAGGGGCGGTTTGATCTGCAAGCCGTGGCGCGGAGCGAATGCGAGAAGATGCGTCGGCGACACCCACACGTCTTTGAGGATGCGGAGGTCGAGGGGGCGGAAGGCGTGGTGGACCAATGGGAGGAGATCAAACGGGACGAAAGGGGAGGGCGCGACCGGGAATCAGCCTTGGAAGGAGTGCCCCGGCACTTGCCCGGCCTGCACCGCGCGCACAAGATGCAGAGTCGTGCCGCCAAGGTTGGTTTTGAATGGGCTGACGCCAACGGTGCGCTGGCAAAGGTCGAGGAGGAGCTGTGTGAAGTCAAAGAGGCGCTGCAAAATGATGATTCTGGCGCATTGGAGGAGGAAATAGGCGATCTGCTCTTTGCAGTGGCCAACCTGGCACGCATGAAGGGACTACAGGCCGAGGAGGCGATGCATGGCGCCATCCGAAAATTCGAGACTCGTTTCTGCGACATGGAAGGCAGTCTCCGAGAACGGGGACTCGCGATGAGTGAATGCTCGTTGGACCAGCTTGTGGAACTCTGGGAAGCTGCCAAACAGAACGAAGGCGCTTTGCGTGGAAGAGACGGCTGACGTCTGGAGTGGAGTGGTTGCGTCCCCGCAGCCGCCATGTCGCGGGACGCGAATGCTCCGAAGCCGTGCAGCCGAAGAATGGGACAGGCGATGAACCCGAATTTGATAACCATTGATCTCGACGCGATCCAGCACAATTTCGGAACATTGCGGGAATTGGCGGGGGAGAGCGCTCTGATCTGCGTGGTCAAATCAGACGGCTATGGACACGGCCTTCTGTCTGTGGCGGGAGCGTTGAGCGATGCTGGCGCCAAATGGTTCGCTGTGGCCCATCTGGAAGAACTCGTGTCGCTTCGGAACGCAAGTTTTGAACAGCGCATTCTGATACTTCCCGGCATCATGCCCAGCGAGGCTGCGATGGCGGTCGAGAACGATGCCACGGTGGCGTTGTACCGGGCGGATGTGGCACACGCTCTCTCCGAAGTTGCCATGCGCTTGGGGCGGCTGGCTAGGTGCCACATTAAAATCGATACTGGGATGAGCCGTTTGGGCGTGCTGCCGCACGAATTCCACGACTTCTTGGAAGAGGTTCGGGTGTTGCCAGGACTCGCCATCACGGGTGCATTCTCCCATTTTGCGGTGGCGGATGTCCCAGGCCAGCGCAAGACGACCGAACAGTTCGCTGCATTTGCTGATGTCGTGCAGGCAGAGGCAGAGAGACTTCCCGAATTGCATATTGCCAACACCGGGGGCATTCTCGGTCAGTGCTGCTGTGGACTCCCGCTGGCGCGTGCGGGAATCGGGCTGTACGGCACGCCACCGGCGGATGGCTGGGAGTGTGCGGACATGCTGCGCCCAGCGATGAGGTTCAGCAGCTCGCTCCTCTCCGTGAAAACCATTCCAGCTGGAGCAACCGTCAGCTACGGCGCCACGCATCTGTGCGCGAACGAGACACGTGTTGGGGTCGTTCCGGTGGGCTATGACGACGGCTATCCACGCTCCCAGCCTGGTGGTGGGGTGATGCTGGTTCGCGGTCGTCGTGTGCCTGTGCTTGGGCGGGTTTGCATGAACTTGACGATGGTGGATCTGTCCGAAGCGCCGGATGCCGAGCCCGGCGACGAAGTCGTCGTTTTGGGAAGGCAGGGGGATGAAAGCATTCTTGTCAGCGAACTTGCGCGCAGAGCGGGTGTCATTACCTATGAGATCCTGTGCGCTCTAGGGAAACAGAATCCAAGGGAAATGTGCGCGCAAATATGATACAGAGAGGGTATACTATTTTCTTTGGATTGTAGGCACCGGGTCACGGCATCGGGACTGGGTGATGAGGCAGGCGGCAGCGAAACGAGGAGAAAGAAGTCATGGAACTGGCAGGAAGCAAAACGGCGACGAATCTGATGGCGGCCTTTGCGGGAGAATCGCAGGCACGAAACCGATACACCTACTACGCGTCGAAAGCGCGCAAGGACGGTTTCGTGCAGATTGCAGACGTCTTTGCGGAAACAGCGGATCAGGAAAAGGAGCACGCCAAGCGTCTTTTCAAGTTCATGACTGGTGGCGAAGCCGAGATTACGGGTGCTTTCCCGTTCGGTGTGACTGGCGCCACGATCGACAATCTCAAAGGCTCGGCAGCCGGTGAAAACCACGAACACACTGTGATGTATCCAGAGTTCGCAGTAATCGCGGACGAAGAGGGCTTTGAGCTGATCGCAGCCACGTTCCGCGCGATTGCCGTCGCGGAGAAACAGCACGAAAAACGCTACCTCGATCTGGCCGCGAACATCGAGGCTGGCACGGTCTTCAAGCGTGACGGCGCCGTTGCTTGGCGCTGCCGCAATTGCGGGTATGTCCACACGGGGACCGACGCACCCGATGTCTGCCCCGCTTGCGCGCATCCTCAGGCATATTTTGAACTTCTGGGCGAAAACTGGTAGACAACTCGGGCAAGAAACCTTCTTCCCGGAACCGAAAGCAAGAAACAAGGAGCATATGGAAAATGGCAGCAAAATCGGAAATCTACAAATGCGCTGGTTGTGGCTTGGTGGTCGAGGTGTTGAGCGGCGGCAAGGGAGAGCTGTCCTGCTGCGGAGCGCCCATGGCTATTGTCGATGCGAAGACGGCTGATCCCGCCACGGAAAAGCATGTGCCAGTGGTAAATTCGTGCGATTGTTGTGTCGAGGTGAAAGTGGGCTCTGTGCCACACCCGATGGAAGACGATCACTACATCGAGTGGATCGAGATCGAGGTGGACGGAAAGACCTGCCGGAAACAGCTCAAGCCCGGCATGGATCCAGCTGCCACCTTTGGATGTCAGACGGGTGCGGTCGTGGCGAGAGAGTTCTGCAACAAGCACGGACTCTGGAAGTCTTCCTGACCCACGGCTCTTTGTGAAAAGGCGGGTGGACATGATCCTGGAGAGGACATGACACCCGCCATTTTTCTGTCTGGAAA
>JAGLDW010001200.1 GCA_023145395.1 Lentisphaeria bacterium
CGCGCCTCGGGATGCGCCCGGATCCACCAAGGCTGATACCGAGTGTCAAAGGTGAAATTGGCGATGACCCAGGCGTTCGGACAGGAACCCAGGTATTCTGAGAGAAGCTGGTCGATCTTGGCATAGTCATAGCCGGCCTCGGTGAAACCCATGTCGTCCAGTTGCAGGCACAGGATCGGTACGCCCACGCGCTGCGCATTGTCCTGCTGCAGCGCGTCCGTCCGGATGAAGAATGCCTGCGTCACATCCACTTCCGCATTGTTGACGAAGAGCTTTGGCACGGTGCTGTTCACACAGCGAATCTCCGCGCGCGGAAACTCGCGCGCCTTGGCCGGGGCGACAATTTGTGTCCAGCCCGTGGGCTCGTCTCCCTGAAATACGCCCCCGTGCAGTGCATAGGTGACCCGCAGGTCGCACGATTCCAGGCCGTAGGGGAGTTTGAGGTTCCAGCGCAGTTCGCGACGCTCTCCCGAACGCGCGCCCGCCGCAAACACCGCGCCATCCGGCTGGGCACGCCCCACGACGATCTTGTCTCGCCACGCCGTCGCCTCGATGTACACTGGACGACGGCAGGAGGCACCCAGTCTCAGCTTCAGACGCAGGGGGAGCGTCAGGGGATTTCGCATGATGCGTGGCAAGGCATCGGCGAAAGCGGACACGGGGACCGGCTCGCCCAGATCGACGGCTGGCAGAGTGCCCCAGGGGAGACAGGGGGGACGTCCGATCACGGCCGCGTCAGTCCACGGGCCGGCAGGCGTCAGCGCAGCTTCCCAATCGGTACCCGTGTGCACTGGGATCTCCTGGCCGTCGTCCAGCGCGACAATCCCCTCGGCGATCACGCCCTGGGCGCTCGTGCCGTCCCGCGCTTCTATCTCGAAACGGTTTTCTCCCTGTTTCAGCACTTCGTGCAGTTCGTAGACCTCTGGCGTGCGCCAACCATTCGGGTCGTTCAGTCTCTCGCCTACTTTTTGTCCATTCACGGTCAAGGCGTATCCATCATCGGCAGTGATCTGCAGGCGAGCCTCGCGGATCGGCTTGGGGGGCAAGACCAGAGTGTGTCGCAGGTGGATGGTGTGATTGTCCCGTTGCAGCGCGGCGGGGTGCCAGATCCAGTCGGCCTCCCATTGCGATCCTGATGAGCCAACGGCAACGATTTCACCCTTCCTCACCTGGCTCACATAGACATCGTCAAGGTGTGCTTCCTCCTGCTGACTGGTGAATCGGATCCGCGCCTTGTATGCCTTTCGAGGCGCTGTGAATGGTATCTTGAAGGCTGTCCACTTGCTGCTGTCGCAGCGCACTTCGTCCATCGTCCTGCCGACCTTCTTGCCATTGCGCCCCAGGAATGTGATGTGGATTGTGAGCCGGGTGGGTTTCACGCCCTTGGCAAAGCCGTCGATGCGCCATTCGCCCAGCAGGGAGAGATCGACGGGGTCCAGATCCCACCATGTGCCAGGGCGGACCGCCAAAGCCAGCGCGCCGTCGTGCGCATCCCCGGACACGGAACCACGGGGGGAGCCCGGACCTCCCGTCCAGCCCAGCGGGCATCCATCACGAACGATCTCCATTCCCCCATTCACAGGCGACATATTGGGACGTGGCATGAGGGCGATGAACTCGATGCGCAGTGTGGCGCCGGCCGTGTTCAGAGGATCAAAACGCAGCCGCTTGATCGTCCCCTCCCAGCCGGGCGCGCCGGCAAGCACAATGCGCTGCAACCGAGAGTGCGGAGAGGCCACAGCACGATGCCGCTGCTTGCGCTTGTCGTGCAACTTGCCATCGGCTCCCTGAAAGAAGGTCTCTCCGCTGCCCTGCGTGTCGCAACGCCATCCCACAACCATTTCCGAATAGGCGCTCGCCTGGATCCCAAGCGGCGGCGACACTAGCTGGCAGTCGAACTTGGAGACTCCTTCGAGCCCATGCTCCGTCACCTCGATTTTCTCCCAGTTGGCAGGTTTCCAGCCATGGAAACCACCTCGAAAGCTCCAAACGCGCACCGGGGCATCCACTGCAAACGCGGACTGGGTGCAGATGCAGAGGAACATCAAGAAAAAGACGAATCGCAGGCGGTGCCACATGATTTAATCCTTGCTTGGTTTGGCCTGTGGCCTGCGCCTAGCCGCTTTTTCCTCCTCGGTGGGCTGGTAGGGACCACGTTCTGCCTCCACGACACCGACGATGTCGTCATGCAGGAAGTCCACCGTCGCCCAGCCAAGGAAAAAATCGGCCAGTTCGGCCAAGTTGAGCCCCAGGCGGAAGGTCAGCCCAAGGCCACCAGCCAGCTCCATACGCGTGAGATGAAGAATGGGGTTGACAATACCCACTGCGGTTCCGGCCATGTCCGAACTGCCCTTGCCTGTCAGCTCGATCGAGAGAAGACCACAGGTTGTGTAGTTCTTGCGGCGCTGGTGCAGGCCAGCGGCAACCTTCTGTTGATAGGGAGTGGGGTCACCCCCCATGTAGCCATACCCGCAGAAGTCTTCCACCCCAAGACTCGCGATGTTCAGGTCTGTTGCGCAATCGCCAAAGTCCGCGACCACCCCACCGCGCAGACCCGCCTCCTGCGTGCACCAGTAGAATCCAGGGTTCAGGAAGCTGGCCTTGGCCTCGAGGCCAATCCCCGTTCCGACGGTGGCCGTGAAGATATCGGCGGCGTCCTGCCCGCGATTGGCAAGATAGGCGTTTCCCGCGCATCCCGTTGCCAGAGCGGCAACCGCGAGCACAGCCAAGTGGAGGAGCAGTCGGGCAAGTTTCACAGGTTTCTCCATGGATTGTCACTTATGGCGTGTGGCTTGTTCATGCGGAATCTGCCACACACATGCATTTTTTCGACCCCGGCAACGCCGGATTTCTCAGCCGCCGAACAGTTCCTCGCCGATGAGGGCGGTGAAGAAGGAGCCCGTGAACAACAGCGGGCGGTTCGCGGGCAGTTGGTCCGCCCGGTGCAGATCGGGAAGGACTAGGGCGTCCGCCCCGGCGCCATCCGCCAGCTCACGCAGGCGCGC
>JAGLDW010001201.1 GCA_023145395.1 Lentisphaeria bacterium
CAGGCATAGATCCAGACGCAGACGCCGGCACCACTCCGGATCAGGACCCAACCGATGCCTCGACGGATCCAGACGGCTCGACGGATCCAGACGCTGGCGACGGCGCATCCGGCGTGCAGACCATCGGCGACTGTCAGATTTTCCCCGCGGACAACATGTGGAACACCCCCATCGACACAGCCGAACTTCACCCCCTGTCGGACACCTATATTCAATCCATCGGCCCCGACATTCAGCTCCACCCCGACTTCGGCACGGAGTGGGGAGGCTACCTCCTCGGCATCCCCTACACGACGGTGCCCGACGATCAAGCCATGGTGGACACGGTCTTTGAATACAACGACGAAAGCGATCCGGGTCCCTACCCCGTCCCGGCCGACGCCCCCATTGAGGGTGGCCCTGACGCCGACGGCGATCGCCATGTGCTCGTCGTACGCGAAGGCTCCTGCATTCTCTACGAAATGTACGCCGCCTATCCCCAGCTGGACGGCTCCTGGGAAGCCGGCTCGGGCGCCATCTGGCAGCTTGACCAAAACGAAGTACGCCCCCAGGACTGGACCAGCGCGGACGCCGCGGGCTTGGCCATCCTGCCCGGCCTGCTGCGCTGGGAAGAAGTCTACGAGACCGGCGAGATCCGACACGCCATGCGCGTAACCCTCTCTTACATCCAGCACTCTTATATTCTCCCCGCCACCCATTCAGACGGGCAATGCGGCTACGACAGAGACTGCCCCCCCATGGGCCTGCGGCTTCGTCTCAAGGCAGGCTTCGATGAATCCGGTTTCGACGAAGCTCTGCAGGTCATCTTCCGGGCCATGAAGAAATATGGACTGGTGGTGGCCGACACAGGCGGTGACATGTTCGTCAGCGGAGCCCACGACATGCGCTGGGACGACAGCCTGCTCCACGACTTCCACCAACTAAGCGCCTCCGACTTCGAGGCCGTCTACACCGGTGATCCCATCGATTACTGATTTGTGATTATGTGTTAGCCTTTTACGAACAACCTGAACAAGAGGAGGGAGCATATGAGACGGTCCGTCGTGCGTATTTCGTTGGGTGTTTTTGTCCTGACTATCCTGAGCTCGCTTAACGCCTGGTCGCAACCAATCACCCATCGCTGGACCAGCAGCGCCGATTTCAACCTGGGCACCTCGACAAACATCAACTCCTCTGACGTGCCGGACCAACTGCAACTCAATCTGTCGGCTATCGAAACCCCCTATCTCTGGGTTGCCAACACCTCCAGCAATACTGTCTCACAAATTGACGCTTCGACAGGCCAGGTAATCCGGGTCGTCGACGTGGGCCCCAGTCCTTCTCGAGTGGCGGTAGATCTCGATCACAATTGCTGGGTTGGCATGCGCGGCAATGAATCGGGCCCCAACGCTCGAGCAGTCAAGGTCGACGCCGTATCCGGTGCCGTCACGCCAGGGCCCTGGGCGGGCAGTGTGGTCAGAGGCGTGGCGATAAACCGGATGGGCCAGATCTGGATTTCGTCCTCCCAGTCGATTGACGGCGGCTATCTCTGGATTCTGGTTGACCCCGTCACCTTGAGCGTTTTGGAAACAATAAACAGTGACATCGGTTCCTATGGAATCGTGATCAATATGTTCGACAAAATGTTCTCGTCCACCAGCTGGCTTGGCGGAGACGCACTGGAAAGAAGAAACGCCACTACGGGTGAACGCGAACAGAGGTGGAACTTGGCTGCTCTGAGCGGAAATGTTTATGGCATGGCCGTCGGCAAGAACGGCAAGCTCTGGGGTGCCCTTTGGGTCGATCACTACGTTGCAGTGTTCGACCAAGACTACCAGTGTCCAAATGGCGCAGTTACGTGCCAAATCGATCTTGGCAACGGAATCATCGACTTGATCGATGTTGGTGCCATGCTGCCCTCGGGCGGGTTGACTGCCGGCGGGCGTGGCATTTCGGCAGATCGGGACGGGAATATCTGGGCGGTGCTCAATGACCAGCTCGGATCCTGGACCACCGCACCCAGCTACGTAGTCAAAATCGACGGAGAGACACACACTCCGCTGTTCAGCGTCGAGGTAGGCACCGCCGCCGTGGGTGTTGCCTACACCGCTGATGGATCAATCTGGGTCGTCAATTATGGAGGCGGCGGCCCCAATCCAATCAATCATGCTTGTCCTGGGGGTACGGGTGGCAATGGCACCGTCACTCAAATGACGCTTGATGGAACCATCATTGGAACATATCCAACCTGTGGCAACAATCCATACACCTACTCGGAGATGGCCGGCTACCAACTGCTATTTCAAACCCTCAGCAACGGCCGCTGGACTGCAATCTGGGACAGCGGAGTCACGGACCTGAACTGGGATACAATCGAGTGGGACGACGTGCTTTCTCCACAAACCATGCTGGAAGTCAGAATTCGCAGCGCCGCAACCGAGGCCCAACTTGAGAGCAGCCCATGGATCGCGGTCGTCAACGGAGATGACATCAGCTGGAACCAAGGTCGTTTTATCGAAGTCGAAGTCTATTTCCACACCAGCATTGACGATCAAAGCCCGATTCTCGAGGAGCTCCGAATCTCATCGGTTTGTTATCCCAACCCGCCCGATGACAACTGCGACAACCTCGACAACGACTGCGATGGAAGTACTGACGAGGACTATCAACCTCAACAGACATTCTGTGGCATCGGGGCCTGTGCCGCGACCGGCGCAACCTCGTGCATAGACGGCGTCGAGCAAGACAGTTGCACGTCCGGTACCGCGGCCGCCGATGACGCCACCTGCGACGGAATTGACGACGATTGCGATGACGCCACCGACGAAGACTACCTGGCCTTACAGACATCCTGCGGTATCGGACCCTGCGCCTCAACCGGCGTGACCTCATGCATTGATGGCTTCGAACAAGACAGCTGCACGTCAGGTACAGCGGCTGCCGATGATACAACCTGCGACGGAATCGACGACGATTGCGATGACGCCACCGATGAAGATTATGAAGCCCTGCTGACAAGCTGCGGCATCGGGGCCTGTGCTGCTACTGGGGTGACTTCGTGCATAACCGGAACAGAGCAAGATAGTTGTTCGCCCGGCATAGCGGCTGCCGATGACGCCACCTGCGACGGAATTGACGACGATTGCGATGACGCCACAGACGAAGACTACCAACCATTAGAGACATCCTGCGGTATCGGACCATGCGCCTCAACCGGCGTAACCTCGTGCATTGATGGCGTCGAGCAAGACAGCTGCACGTCTGGTACAGCGGCTGCCGATGACGCCACCTGCGACGGAATTGACGACGATTGCGATGACGTCACTGACGAAGACTACCAACCCCTACAGACAACCTGTGGTATCGGGGCCTGTGCTTCGACCGGCGTGACCTCGTGCATTGATGGTGTCGAGCAAGACAGCTGCACGTCAGGTACGGCGGCTGCCGATGATGCTACCTGCGACGGAATTGACGACGATTGCGATGACGTCACTGACGAAGATTATGAAGCCCTGCCAACAAGCTGCGGTATCGGGGCCTGTGCTTCGACCGGGGTGACCTCTTGCATAAACGGAACAGTGCAAGATAGTTGTTCGCCCGGCACAGCGGCCGCCGATGACGCCACCTGCGACGGGATCGACGAGGATTGCGACGGCAACACCGACGAAGACTCGGAATGTCCTGCCGGCGGGATCTGCCAAGAAGGCCAGTGTATTGGTGGCGATCAGGTCACCAGCGGCTGCGGTTGTTCATCGACCACTCACAAGGGATCTTGGACTTATCTACTGCTCTTCGGATTGCTGATTTGGGTCAGGCGCGGTGCCGCCCGCAGCAAAGGCCGAAGCAGGTTGTAAGCAAACCACCGGAATAGAATACATCCGCGTCCGATCAATCCCCCAGGAGCCAGGCAAAAATCAGCGGTGCCACGATGGTGGCGTCGGACTGGATCATGTACTTGGGCGTGTCTACGGCGAGCTTGCCCCAGGTGATCTTTTCGTTGGGCGGGGCGCCCGAATAGCCGCCGTAACTGGTGACCGCGTCCGAAATTTGGCAGAAGTAGCCCCAAAAGGGCGTGTCTTCCATTTTCATGTCCTGGATCAGACAGGGCACGGCGCAAATGGCGAAGTCGCCCGCGATGCCGCCGCCGACCTGGAAGAAGCCGATGGATGGTTTCTTTTCCTTGGCGCCGTTGTTTTCCAAATACCAGCGCATGAGGACTTCCATTTGCTCGGTGCCGGTTTTGACGCAGG